>WTCK01000058.1 GCA_013138615.1 Candidatus Thorarchaeota archaeon
GACAGCGATATCAGCCCGTGGAAGAGATACTTCTAGCTGTTTGGCTACTGAGGGTGGAATGAGATCATCGTGTTCCCCAATGATTACGAATGCGGGAATCGTGATTTTCCCTAATCTATCCGAGATGTCGAAAGTGTCGCAGGCACTAAGGTCTCTCTGCATTATCCAAGGGTTGGTCAGGCTCATTTTGGCTCCCGCTCGTTTCATTTCATATTCAGGTGATTTAACCCGCTTGAGAGCACTTTGAAGAAGGAACAGGTTGATCTCGATAGCTTCCTTTGCCACACCAGGGCCGCGCTTTCTCATGTCAAGGTCGGAAGAGGTGCTCACCAGTACCAGTGCGCGAGGCATACGGATTCCATCCTGCAGGACGTACGACATGGCCACGCCCCCGCCCATGGAATGTCCAATCAGAACAAAGTTGTCAAGAGATAGATGTTGAATCAGAGATGCAAGCTCGCGAGCGAATTGAGTTTCGATTTCGGGATTTTCTTCTTTGGCTTGTGACTCCGCACGACCTGATAGATCTATTGCGATGACTCGGTAGGTTTGTCTGAAGTGTTTGAGCTGAAGAGTCCAAAGGGAATGCGAGGCGCCAGCGCCATGGATAAAGAGAAGCGACGGTTTCGTCGCCACAGGCTCTGAGGGAGCATCATCAATGTAATGGAGCCGGAGTCCCATGTGCTCAAAAAATGGCATACCTAATCAACCTCGGACAAACGGCAACAGATTCGCGGTATAAGTCCTAGTCGGTAGCCTTTTTTTCATCAATGTATTCGAGCAGACAGTGAGAAGGATGACTGGAAAGCTCTTCGGAACAACTGGTGTGAGAAAGGTCTACGGTACTGAGTTCAAACTGGATATGGCCATTGGGCTGGGCAAAGCTCTCGGAACATACCTGGGCAGCGGAACGGTCCTTCTAGCTCACGACGCACGAACCACAAGCCCCATGGTGGAGGACGCCCTTGCGGCAGGAATAATGGCAACAGGAGTGAATGTTGTCAGAGCAGGACTCATCCCCACTCCAACTCTGGCATTCATGACGAAATACAACGGATATGATGCTGGCGTCATGGTAACAGCGTCTCACAATCCGCCCGAGTATACGGGTTTGAAATTCTGGTCGAAATCAAGCATGGGCTATACGCAGGCAGAGGAAGCACGCCTTGAGGAAATCTACGAGTCCAAGGAATTTCAGATTGCTGAATGGAATGAGCTGGGAACCGACGGGAAGTTGGAAACCGCTGTTGACCGTCATATCAATGAGATTCTCGCTATCTGTGATGCAGACCTCATCAAATCAAGGGAATTCAAGATTGTCGTTGACCCAGGAAACGGCGCAGGCTGTGTTCTTACACCATATCTGATGAGAGATCTTGGCTGCAAGATGGTGACTATCAACGGGCAAACAGATGGCCATTTCCCAGGAAGAAGATCTGAGCCTGATGAGGAGTCTCTTGGTGACCTCGTGAGCATGATCAAGAAAACTGGCGCAGATTTCGGTATTGCCCACGATGGGGATGCTGACCGTGTTGTCTTTGTAACCGAGTCTGGTGAGGTTGTGAGAGGTGACAGAGTTATTGCACTCATTGCACGGCACATGCTCAAGAGCTCAAAGAACAAAATCATCGTTACCACGGTGGACAGTTCAAGAGTCCTGGATGAAACCGTCAAAGCAGCCGGTGGAGAAACGGTTAGGACACCAGTAGGGGACATTCAGGTGGCTATCAAGATGCGGGAAACCAATGCCGTCTTTGGTGGCGAAGCCTGTGGGGTATTCATTCATCCCGAATTTCACGAAGCGCCCGACCCTTTTCTTACATCATGTAGAATACTCGAACTAATGGCAAAAACGAAACGCAGCTTCGCGGACCTGATGTCAGAGATACCAGTCTACCCGCTTCTCAAGGCCAAAGTGAAATGTCCGAATAATAGGAAGGAAGCTGCTATGAAAGAGCTGGCTAAGGCGTTGCCTAAGGCTATGAAGAAGACTGTCGATATTCTCACCGTTGACGGTCTCGGTGTGTTCCTCGAAGAGGGCTGGGTGCTTGTCAGGCCTTCAGGAACAGAGCCAGTCATTAGGGTGACCTGCGAGGCTCCGACTCAAGAGCTTGCTGAATCAATCATGTCCGATGCAAAAGGCACTGTTGAAAGAATTGTTGGGTCTTTATGATGCAGTGAAGCATTACTATGCAGACAATCTTTATAGCCGAAGTACCAAGCTCACACAAGAAAAGGGGCTTAATCTATGTCTGGCGACGACGAGGACTTTATCCTTGAAGAATTTGAATGGGCGCTCAAAGATCCCACTGAAGAGAAGCTACGAGCCCTCGGGGACGTCGTAAGCACGATTACAAAGAAACTGGTAGATGCAATAGGAGGCCTGGATAAGCGCCTGTATGACCTTGAAGTTAGGCTTGACGGTATTGATTCGAAAGTCAGCCAAATCGCCAGTCGCGGAGTTGCGCCCCCGTCAGCAGCTTCAGCTGCTGCCGACCCGGCTATGGCTAGTGCCCCAATAGCCAAGGCACCCTCAGCACGACCGCCACCAACTGGAGGTGGAGGTGGGCTCATGGGAGAGTTGAAGACCCTTCTTGCGGCTAGAAGAAGAAAAGCTGACGCTCCCGGCGAGTAGAAGAATGACTGCCAAAGGCTAGATCAAACTTCGGACGTTATTGATTGGATAGAATGGGCCTGCATGTCTTAAAGGTGATAAGCCAAAGGCTTCAGCTCGGTCACAGGCAGCTTGCACACCACGAAGGCTCGTGCGTGCGTCGTATAGATTGGGGTAAAACCCTCTCGCCTTGGACATCTGGGATTTGTGCTGTTTGAGAGCTTGCATGACAGTATCGTAGCAGTCAGAAATATCGACCATGATGCTTGGACGCGAAAGAAGGGAATTGATTTCCATGTTGTATACGCGATCAACGCGGTGGGCGTCATCAAACATTGTGACGTGGGAAGCCCATTCCACTGCCTCCATTACGATTTGCGCACAGAGCATATGATTGCGGTTGTAGTCTTCAACAGAATGGGTGATTATGATCTTGGGACGAGTCCTGAGGATTGTCTGGGCAATTTCATGCGAGAGTGACCAATCGATATCAAAGTCACCGCGCATACTGGTATGCACATCTGCGACACCAAGAGTTTTGCAGGCTCTGTTTAGTTCAGCATTACGCTCATCATTCCCAGTGAAACATAGAACACTCACGGGAACCCCGAGCTCCACATGCCTTCTGATTGTGCCACCCGCTCCAAGACACTCATCATCAGGATGAGCAACTATAACGAGCATGGAGGCCTCATCCGCATCACTCATATCCTCGTGTTCAGGTTGGTGTCTAATCAAGCTTTGGCCCGCTGGCCAGTCTTGAATCGCTCAAGCCACGAGCCCTACTGGTATGAGTCAACCCTGCGGAAAAGGTGACACGCTTGCGAATTGGTGTGAATCTATATCCCTCGATGGGAGGATCAGGATATCTGGCAACCCGCCTTGGACAACATTTGACACGTCGAGGGCATGTGATACATTTCATCACCTATGAGCGCCCGTTCTCGTTGATGTGGGAGCAAACGCCAGGAGTCCATGTGGACCTTGTCGATCGCTTTGACTATCCATTGTTCAAGGATGTGGGACCACCCTATACAATGACATTAACATCAAAGATAGTCAAGGTAGCCAAGGATTCCAAGCTAGACCTCATTCACTCACACTACGCAATTCCACACGCAATGTCAGCTTACATGGCCCGCGAGATATGTGGCATTCCTTACGTGGTTACTCTACATGGTTCAGATGCGCACTCACTCGGTCAGGACCCTGCCTATAGGCCAGTGGTCGAACATGCCGTTCAAAATGCCGATGCCGTAACAACAGTATCCGAGTTTCTCAAGAAGAAGATTGTTGAGGAGTTGGGAGTTACGCGGGATGTCCACGTCATACCAAATTTCATTGATGTGAAGAGATTCGCACCGAGTTGTGACTTCAAACTGGTAGTTGAGAGTGGATGCGTTTCCGTAAGGAGCACAGAAGAAGCCCAAGAAATTAATCCGGATGAGATAATCCTGCTTCATGCGTCAAACTTCCGCAAGGTAAAACGGGTCGTCGAGCTGATTGACATCATGCGGATAGTTGTCGACCATCATCCGAACACCCGTCTTCTGATTGCCGGAGATGGTCCAACAAGAATAGAGGTTGAGAGACGAATAGATGCACTTGACCTTTGCAACAATGTTCATCTTTTGGGGATTAAGAGCAATATGTTGGAGATTATGTGCTCTGCGGATGCATTCCTTCTCAACTCGATGCTCGAAGGCATGCCACTTGTTCTTTTGGAGTCTATGTCGTGCGGTCTGCCTGTCGTCACTACTCCCGCAGGAGGTATTCCAGAGCTTGTTCGACCCGGCAAGGATGGTATTGTAACCAAGGGATTCGAAACCGAGGAGTTTGCGGATGCAGTCATCGAGCTCTTGGATAAGGAGAAAATGAGGGAGCAGATGTCTGCTGCCGGCAGAAAACGTGTGGAAGAACACTTTGCAGCCAAAGCAATCGTTCCCAAGTACGAGAAAGTCTTTGAGGAAGTCATTAGCAAACAATAGGGTAGGAGAGAAGCTTGAAACCTAGCGTGACGAGTGTCTATCAGGAATTCATTTGGGAAGGCACACAACGGGATCTCGCAGCTGATCTTTATGGTTCTCCGATTGTCACGATGGGAGAGATCGTGTTAGAGTTTCCGAAGATACTTGCTGAATACAAGGATAGACTCTGGCATACCGAAGAGCGCATGAAACTGCTCCGAAAGACATTGGTCAAAGCCAATCGCGAGCTTACATGTTTGACCCCCAGTGTGAAGGAGAACATCGAACAACTAAGTAATGGAGTTGTCGAAGCGGCTCACCAGAGCGTTGTGATGGGAGGCCCTGCATACATTCTCAACAAGGCAATCACAGCAGAACGAATCAGCAGTTTTAGCGTTCAACAAGGTTTCGATGCCGTTCCGGTCTTCTTCGTTGCAGACTATGATATCGTTCAATCGGAACTGACCAATATCAGAACTCCGAACATGGGACACGACGGCAACCTCCTGAGCCTTCCTGTGCCAAGAGGCTATGAGCATTCGCCTGTCAGCGTTCTCCCATTGCCTGAGATTGGATGGTACAACGCGATTCAGGAGAGTCTTAGAAGTAGCTATAGGCCTTTTCTCAAGCCCCTCGAAAAACCTGTGCAAACACTCTTTGAAGAAAGGCTTGAACAAGCGCTGGCAATTACACGTTGGGGATTCGTCAATTCTAAAACCCTTGGAGATTGGGCTCAGAAAATCATTGGTCGACTTCTGAATATCGAAGGAAACTTGGGCATCCCGATTATCCCGGCATCAGATGAAGTATTTCGAGATCTAATGGTTACGGGAATGGAATTCCTCTTGGCTAAGAAGCAAAGAGATGGCTTCCTTAAGGCTCACGAGAAAGCCACAGACCTCATTGTAAAGAACGGATTCAGGCCAGGCGCTGGTTCCAGAAAGTCCGATTATGTGCCATTCTACTACGAATGCCCTGAGAAAGAATGCAATAGGAGCAGAACCGAACTATTCTACGAGGAGAAGGGCACAAAGGCTGTATTGACAGGCAAATGTCCATCCTGCGGTCAGAATGTCGATATCGAAACACCGACCAATACTCCATCACTTGGTGATGTGGGGCGTTACCTATCACCTAGAGTTGATTCCAGACAGCTGATTGTCGATACTGTCTTGCCCATCGTCGCTCATGTGGGAGGAGGAGGCGAAACCGCGTATTACGCACAAGTCATTCCTATCGCGAAAGCACTGCCTGCACCGTTCCCCGCATTTCTGAAGTATCCTCGAGTCTACTTCAATACTCCTTGGAACGAGAGTCTTGCCGGAGTCTTGAAAGAAAGAGGCTTGCCGACCCTTCACAAACCAGACATGTTCCGACTGATGGGGAAAGCTAATCGCTTCAGAAAGAAAGCCAAGCATGACGAAATGAATGAAAGTATCCGATCTCTTCTGAGTGTGATATTGGAGAGCCATAAAGCGCTGAATGTGTCACTCAAAGACCTGAGAAGGCAGCGCAAAACGACTACCGGAGATGAACTGAAACAGCTCTTGACTGACATTCTAGATATCGAGAGATATCTGAGCTGGGCATTTGGCCAGTACGCTGAGAACAAACTTGGTCAGGAGGCGTCTTGGTCCTGGATTGAATGGATGCTCAACTCAGGTGTGCATGATTTATTCGGACCCTATCGTCGCGCATATGTGCCGAACATGAAGAACGGCGCAACTCTATTCGTCAACTTCTCCGTGTAGGCGATAAACTAGAGCTCTTTTGTCAGAAGCTTGCCCAGTTTAGATACGCCCTCCGAAATAATCTCAGGCGTCACATAGGAGAAGCCTAGACGCATTGTGTTGAGCTCTGGCTTGCTAGGAATAAGGTCATTGCCACCATCATTAATCGCGTAGCCAGTGATTGGATAGAATGGCTTCCCGGGGACGTAGAGCAGGTCGTTGGGAATTGCCGTCTTTTGTAGGAACGCTCCGCTATCAAACGCTTTGTTCTCACTCTGCCACCATATGAAGAACCCGCCCGTTGGGTCAGTTCGCTCTCCTGCTGGAAATGATTCGTCAATAGCTGCGGCCATCGCCTCGTAGCGTTTCTTGTACTTAGGAATACCCACCCGCATGGCCTCATCGATGTATTTTGAGTAGTACTCATTCAATACGCGCTGTATCATGGTAGATGTGCAGAGGTCCAAGTAACCCTTGTCCTTCAACACCTCTTCTCTAACGTTCGGTGGCAAGACAGAATATCCCACTCTTAGAACTGCAGCCTCCTTGCTTGTAGTACCTAGATACGCGACACGCAAATTATCCTTGTCGAGAACCTTAATGGGCTTGGGAGTCTTCTTAAACTGAATCTCAGCGTAGGCTGAATCCTCAAGCAACAAGATGTTGTGATTCTCGCAGATATCGAAGAGTTCCTGACGCCTCTTCTGAGGTAGAGTCGTACCCTTTGGATTGTCGGAGTCGGGGACCACATAGAGAATGTCAGGAGTCTTGCCGAACTTGATTCCAGAAAGTTGAACCGCCTTCTCTACGTACTCAGGAATAATCCCATCAAGATCAGTGGGCACCGTAATGACTCGCGCACCAAGTTTCACCGCGGGCACCAGAAAGCCCAGATATGCTGGCGAAGGTGTGATTATGACATCACCAGGATCGACCATAGTATCAAGGATGGCATAGAGCGCCTGCTGCGATCCATTTGTTATGGATACGCACTCCCACTCTGTTTCACAATCTATGGGGATTCCTCTAACGTCGTGAAGTCGTTTCGCAAGGGTTTTCAAGAACCAAGGCTGTCCACCGGTTGGTCCGTAGTTGAAATCGTCCAAGGCCATCTTGGGGTCTTTGATATACTGCTCACTCAGGTCAGATAGTATCTTTGCAAAAATATCAGTTGGGATGATTCCGGGTTTCCCACCTGCAAAATAGTATTTGACATTGTACTTCAGCAATGTTCTAATCTGGGACTCCGCAATGAAGGAAGTCCATGTTGCGAATTGATACCCGTCCTTGTTATCGGCCATCGGAATATACTCCATGTCTGGTGATGATCCCGTACATCCAGTCCCTGTTATTGCGCAGCGTGTACAGAGGTGTACATCACCTTTGCAGACAGAGCGTACTCGGCCTTTATTTATTTCGAGCTTGCTGCAATCCCTGGTGAGCGCTTGGGGGCCACAGTGTACAACAGTGTACCTTACTATGAGGTTCTCAAGATAGCAGATTGATGTCTGTGCCAATAATGAGAGGTTCTATCGAGTTTCTGCAGCGATGCTCGCAGCGATTGCTGCCGGATCATCAGACTCCACAATCGACCTCGCGGCAATGACGTAGGATGCCCCGGCTTCGATTGCATCCCGTGCTCCGCCACCCTGCGCGCCTATACCGGGACTAATGATTGGAACAGTAGAGCCAAGCACGCTCCTAACCTCGGCTATCTTTTCAGGATATGTTGCGCCCACAATAACACCATCGGCTCGCCAGTTCTTGGCACGCTGTGCAAAAGTCATGTATAGCGGCTCGCGTGCTTTCTTGTTCCTCCCAGTGGCCACGTACAATCCGTAGCCCTCATCAGCAGCTGGATGTGACATATAGCAGAGAGTTATGACCCCTCTATCTTGGCGCCGGGCCATTTCAAAGACGGAATCAAGTCCACCCTCCCAGCCGACAAGCGGATTCACTATCACAGCATCGAATCCGGCCTTGAAGTAGTAACGAGCAATCCACGAGTTCGTGTTGCCAATATCGTTAATCTTACAGTCCATTATAGCGGTCAGGCCTAGGTCATGAATGGCGTCTATAATCTTCGGGACTCTATCGAACACGCCGAGAGGAAGGACCAATTGCCGATTGAACTTAAAGGCAACTGCATGCTCAGCCGTCAGTGACACGATTCGTAGCGCCTCCTTCTCAAGGCGATCCGCTTCGGCTTTGCGTTTATTTGCCAGATCTGCCGTCAAGTCAAGTCCAACTATCAACCGGCTTTTTCGGACATAGGAGGCTGCCGAGAGTTTCCTTGTTAATACTTGACTAGTCAACTCCAAAGCACCACAACCAAACTATCTGCCGTGCATACTTATAACACATTACGATACCGAGGTCCCGGCGACGAAAAGTGAAATCAGACTGGATGATGACTCGCATCACAGTAGTCGCAGTGGCATTGATCACGCCAGTGTACTTCCTAACGCTGGTCTTCCTGCTACCGCAGATGACTCCATTCTCAAACCCACTTTATGACTGGATCTTCCACTACGCCGTTGCTCCAGCCGTCTTCTCGGTCCCGTGGTTAGCACTCTTGTACTACCAACGTTACCGGCTTGCAAATACCGTTCAACTAATGCAGGAGAGCACGACTGCAGTGCCTTTGCGATGGCGACTCTTCTATGGCACTAACGCAGCATTCGTGCTGATGTTCTTCATCCTCCCAATGGTGACTGCGCCACTGGCAATACTTGGGGGTCTGGCTGTAGCTGGACATGTTTTCTACGGTATAGGTGTTGGCAGACTTGGCGGAGGAAAACCAGCGGCTGCTCTCGCGGCGGTGGTTGCTATTGTTCTCTGTATCGTCCCCACCTTTGTGTTGCTCAATTTCATTCCAATGTATATGCAAGTGTGGGAGTCGATTCTGTTCAATTGGAGGACATTCTGGTTCAATGTTGTCTATGGAGTTGCACAAAGCTTGGTGAATGCCTTGAGCTTTGGGGCGCCTGTTTACTTCATGTACTATGCTGCCGGTGAATATGACAAAGGTGTCTACGGCGAATCCTACACCAAACCCCCGACAAAGTGGATTCGAATTGGTGAACTCCTGCTCTTCTTCATCTTCGTAGCTCTGTGGCTGCCGCCAGTTCCCACACCATTCGGTACAATCCCATTCCTCGATATGAGCTGGCTTTTCACCAGCTACATCAACAACATCTCCTTGATTATTGTCGTCATCATGATCATAGTAAGAAAGGGACTCAAGGTAAAAGACACAAGCACAATGGGAGGTGCCTCCAACATCATCATCGTAGCCATGTTTCTCGTTGTGGAGGGTCTCTTCAAGGGAATCTCATTCCTTCAAGAGTATGAGGTACCTGTCAAGACCCTGATTATTTGGCTTGCCTTTCTGATCTTCGCAATAGTAATCATAGTCAATTTCCTGCGGGCATCACCGAGGGAGCTGTATTGAGATGCATCGAAACCCAGCACTGGCCGTTGATGTCGTAGTGATTGAGGGCAACAAGATATTGCTCGTGAAAAGGGGACAACCTCCGCACCAAGGTGACTGGGCATTGCCCGGCGGATTTGTAGAGTATGGTGAAACGTCGGAAGTAGCCGCTAAAAGAGAGGTTCAAGAAGAAACAGGAATAGTGATTGACCTCAGTGCGATTTTGGGAGTCTACAGTGACCCAGATAGAGACCCCCGCGGCCATACTGTATCAGTGGTCTTCGTTGGGAAAATGGTCAGTGGTCAATTGCAAGGAGGGGATGATGCGGCCGATGCAGAGTGGCATGACATTAATGACCTGCGCGAGGAGCAGCTAGCCTTCGATCATGGGATGATAGTTCAGGACTTCAGACAATGGTTGAAGAACCGCACGACATTCTGGTCCACGATGGACCGTGACTAGGTCCGAAGACCAAGAGATGCGGCCTATATGTCCAGTATCTCTAGTTTCTCAGCCAATCTGATTATCGGAAGGTAAGCCACCCTTGGTTCAGACTCAACAGAGTTAACAAACTCAACAGATTCCTTTGGGCGGGAACCGTATGCCAAGAAATTCCCAGCAGGAGCGGATTCACTCACAGTGTAAACCCACAGCGGAATTCCTTGCATCTCATAGTAACCGTGGTTCGAAATTAGCGTTCCATAGATGTGCTTTCCATTGTCTTCGAAATATAGCATGCTTGCCGCTCGGTCTCTCTGGGACCAAGACACCAGCATTCGAGCCAAGTCTGCCATTGATGCTAACTTGAGATTCACGGGCGGTCGAAGGTCGGATTTGCTCACTATTTGCACCGAGCCGTCAAGCCATGACTCCACCTTATAAGCTAATAGTAAGGTCGACCATGTTGCATTCGTGGAATGAGCATATATGAAATGCTTCTGCCTAGCTCATCGCCCTTCGAATCTTGTCAATCATCTGAACAACAGTGGCACGGTTATTTCCCACTATTACGACTGGTGAACATACTATTGTGCCGCTCACGCCAGTTGCAAAGACACCCCGCAGTCCATTCTTGCTGAACATGACGAAAGTAAGCTCATCATCGTCCACCAATTTCTCGATTGTGAGGCCAGCTGATACAAGCCCTGAAGCTAGCCAGTCTACAAGATCGGATGGTTTGATGTCTTGAATCTGCACCCGTATTACGTCTCTGTAGAAGGGACCCTTAGTGAAGAGAAATCTGTGTGACTGCTTTGAGTAGAGTATCGTTCTTGTAAGCGCTTTCAGGAGCATTGACGGCGAGAGAAGACCAAATTGCCGAACTTGCACCTTTGAACTATCAATCACCTGAGCAGCCACACTAGTAATAGAAGGTTCAATGACATGAGGTGGTGGTTCCGACTCTTTCTCAGCTCTAGGCTCAGTCACTCTAGGGGCTGGCTCATCCGTGATTGAAAACTCCTGCCGCTCCCTCTCGAAGAGGACTCGGATATACTCCTGAATCCAGTCATCAAGCAGATTCCAGTCTTCCTTGCTTAGCTTAAGTGGAGGGCGAGGAACCTCGGAAAGTTCTTCAGCTAATTCACCGGCAGGTTCGGCGGCGATTTCTTCCAAGTCCCACTGTAGATCTGACTCTTCTGGAACCCCCTCAGGAAGCATCAGCCGGGCTGCCTCAAAGAGACTAGACAATCTATCTGTGCCTCCGTGCTGTGACAATCGTGGGCGAATCTGAGTGATGAATCCACGCTTATTCTCTGTGCTCTGGTCAAAGATCAGAGCCACGCCACGCGGCAAACTACTGATGAACACCTTGTCGCGGAACATATCTGGCATTACTGCAGGAGCTCGTTGCTGAAGAGCGCGAATATCACCATCATGAGAAAGAGAATGCGAGATAATGATGTCCGCCTGGGATATCGCCTCGTCAGCCACTGCAGATGGTTGTTGAGTACACAGGACCAGGCTGCATCCAAACCGGCGCCCAAGCTTTGCATAGCCCACAATAGCATCCTTCGCGGGAGTTGCGCTGCCCTTTGGAACCAGTGTATGTGCTTCATCGATGATTAGCCATGTAGGAGGAAGCTCCTCTCTTGCGCTTGTCCCCTCTTCTGTCCATGCCATTCTATATGTCAGAACTTGTCTACAGAGCATGTTGGTCAAAATCGCTAGGACGACCTCTGCATCAGACCCAAGCGGTGCTACATCAATTATCGTGGTTTGACCTGCTACTGCAAGATCTTGAGCGCTCGTTCCACTAGGATGGAAGACTCCCAGTCTTGCAGCCCTCTTGAGCCTTTGAATCATCGCGGTTCTTGTTGAAGCCTTGTATAGTTCGTTAATGGAAGGATTCGACTCTATGCACTGAACCATATCCCTGATACTGAAACTACGTTTCAATGCAACCTGTTCACCAGACTCCAGAGTGTACCCTCGGCGGATGCTCTCAAGGATGTCTCCTATGAGGTTCTCCATTGCAGTGCTGAGCTGACCTCCCTTCTCAAGCACGTATCCCCAATCACTCACTGTCAGTTCACGGGGGCTTATTGCCAATGGATGAAGACGAGCTTTCGTCCGGACCTCCTCTGGAAGACTGTTGTACGTTTTTCGTGGGATGAAAACAGCTACTGGAAATCCCCTAGATTGCAGGTTCCATTTTTTCAGAAGAGCATCTTGATCCACATTTGGCTCAACAGCCTGACGGAAGACATCAACAGTATCAATCACAACGGTCGCGACCTCAATCTCCTTGCGCTCCATCGCAGATGCAAGCTCCTCAACCAAGATTCCAAGTGTGTAGCTCTTACCTGAACCCCTCTTCCCTGAAACGAATATGACGTGCGGACTCACCATATCCAGATTCACTGGCATTCCTAACAGCGAGGTAAGAATGTCATCCGAGGTCTCCGCGATTGCACCAATCGTACCCAGGCCCGCATTTCGATATTTCCGGTGAAAGGAGCTGGAGCGACCCAAAACCACGCCAACACTTAGATCCACAAACAAATCGGGTGAATCCCCGACACGGGGCCGATACTCAAGGACACTTTTCGGAATAAGTTCTATCGGACGGTCAGACTCCAAGTTATCCGAATCCAAATTCATCTCCGGGGCGTGCTTCTTACTGTTATTGTCCAAGGGTCTCCCTCCCTTTGCCCAGAAAATAGTTTTCGGATAAAGCTTTGTGGGTTGGCGCGAGTCAACCTGACAAGAGCAGGAACACTCAAAACGACTGCACGTGAGTTGATTGCTTATGCAGGACCCGATTCAGGATGGCAGTTACATCTACATCTTTCTTGATGCTAAGAGGTATTGGATAAGGAAGGTCAAAGCAGGAGAAGAATTCCATTCCAACAAGGGGATCATCAAATACGATGATATCATCGGCCGTCCATTTGGCCTTAAAGTGGAGAGTCATTCAGGTGTAACCTTTCAGATACATAAGCCCAGTCAGACAGATATTCAGATTTCAATGGGCCGAAATACTCAGATTGTATATCCAAAGGACGCAGGCACCATCTTGATCGAAGCAGGAATATCCGCAGGATGCAGAGTTGTTGAGGCTGGAACTGGATCTGGTGCGCTTACATACATACTGTCAAAAGCTGTGGGCCCGCAAGGTCACATCTACACGTACGAAGCCCGAGATACCCATCACATCCAAGCAGAGAAGAACTTGAAGCGACACAACGCGCTGGATAACGTGACTATGCATTTGAAGGACATTATCGAAGGTATCGAAGAGAAGACGGTTGACGCGGTGGTTTTGGATTTAGCAACGCCGTGGTTGGTCGTTGACATAGCTCACAGTGCGCTGAAGCCAAGTCATTATCTTGTAAGCTATAGCCCGACAATCGAACAAGTCATGAAGACATGCAAGGCCATGGGCGAAAGCAGACAATGGGGCATGATTAGAACTTTGGAAGTACTTCAGCGAGAAATCATGGTGCGTGAGAATAAGACGCGTCCAACGACATGGATGATTGCACACACGGGGTACTTGACCTTCGCCAGAACCCTGACCGATTCCACTTGAGAATGCTACAGGGCCCCATGATTAACCTTATAACAAAACAGCGTTAATTGTTGATTGTTGTTGACGACGCGGGTGGCACATTTTGGTTTACGAACATAAGAGAAAAATTTACGCAAAGAAGACCAAAGACATCTTGGACGAAAAAGTCACAGAGTCAAAGAAGACAGAATACGATGAGATTGAGGTGTCAGAAACAGACCAGACTGGGTCTTCACTACTTGTTGTAATCCAAAAAGAGCGCGACCAGAATACGCTTCCAGAAGATAGTGAAGAGATCTCCGTTGAAGCTGAAATGGAAGTTGATGCGGCCACGAATTCAATAATCGAAGAGGATTGTCCGGAGTACTCGTCAACTCAAGAGATTCATTTTGAATCCGAGGAAGCGAAGGAAACCTTCGAGAAGAAAAAGAAACGCACATATTCCGAGTCTAGAGAGAAGCATGAAAAGTAGGGGGAAATCAGGTGTCCAAAGACTATGAGATCGTAGGGCTTCGGGAAGAAATCAAGGAGCTCAGAAAGACCGTATTGTTGCTTCATGAAACCATGAACGAGTTGACCTTGAAACTGAAACAGACGCCGCCAGGAAGAACAATGCCCACGGATGCGAATCAATACAACGTTTTTGCGAATCAAGAGAGTTGTATTTCACGAGATGTAGCTTGGGAGAGATTAGTTGATCTGATTCAACGTACAGATGCAGGATTTACAGCCGCTGAACTTGCCAGACAATGGGGAAAATCCAGGTCCAGGACCAGCGAGGTGTTGAACCAGCTAGTCGAAGAGGGACGATTAGCCAAGTTCAGAGATGGCCGAAGCATTAGGTTCAGGCCAGCTGAATAGCCGAGTGTAATCTAACAGATTCAAATCCAACTGAATCGATGCGTAATCCACTCTTCAAAGCCGATTTTTCCGGGTTCTGCTCAGGTACTCTTAATAGATGTAGGTATCTTCGTCAATGAGAAAGCTGTTTTCCTGAAGGTGCTCTCTTTGAGTAACAGACGTCAGCAAAAAGAAGACCTGACAGATGATGTAACCGTTCATACTAGCAGATTGTATGAGCTGAATATCTTGGCGCAAGACGGCGTCAAGGAGTTCGCACTAACTGACATTGATGATAAGGAAACCCTCGAAAGCAAGCGAATCCTCATGCATGATGCATTTACCAATCTCTATGACGAGATAGCAACGTTCAGCGAGCAGATGATGAGTGATGATTTCGAAATAGCATACCTACGTGAACGATATCGTAATGCAGAAGGAGAAGCACAGGCGCAAATCAGGGAAGCACTCGAAGATAGTACAACAAAGCATCAGCGCAATCTGGGAGATGTATGGATGGCGAAGGTCATGTCATGGCTCCATCAAGCAGGTGCTGCAAGTGGTCCGTTTGTTGAACAAGAGAGCGAGAGCAAGGAAAAGGAAGCATCGCGTTACCTAGCCGCTGTATACACAATGCTTGAGAAGCCGTTCTCAGCAATCCCATCAAAGGTAGACGGCACCCAGAAACTCAGGAGAGTGGCGCTGGGCCACAAGGCATACAGTCTCGTGCGGGAGGCTGGAGACGCAGGAGAGAAGGAGCTTGCAGAGCTCCGTGGTAAGAATAAGGCCGCGGAGGCCGAATTCTATGATGAATTCCTCAACGATTTAATCGGACAAGAGAGTACATTCAGACAAGCGTTCGATCCGTTCGATGAGCTGATTTGGAGGGATATCCTTAGCTCCTTCATCTTCGAGCAGGCTACTGATCTGTATAACGAAGCGATTCCACATTTCAAAGAGAGCAAGGCAGTTAGCAAGCAGAAGTTATCCAGCTTGGATGATTGGAAAGCCAATACTGCGGGTCTTAGCGAAGTATACCTGGGGATGACCTACAATGACATTGCCGACGCCCAGATGAGATCGGGAAATCTTGAAGATGCAGCTAAGCTCTACACTTCCGCGTCAGATGCATTTGGTCGAGCTGAGAAGTCCTTTGGACGGGCCGTTTCATTGCAACCCAATGCAGCGCAGTCTCGCAACGATAAGGAGCATAAGAAGGCTCAAGCTCATTTCTGCAATGCTGAAACCGCATCCATGGACCTATCACAGTTGCTAGTAGTCAATAACAAGAAAGAGGCAATAATTGTCCTCAAGGACATACTCAAGGATTTGAAGAAGGCAGAGAAGCTCTCAAAGACAAGAGAGCTGACGGGGGCCATAAGCGAGAACCTGAAGACGTTCTTATTCGTGAAAGACCTCCTTAAGCAGTCTGACAACATCCGAAGCATTACGAGTCAGATTGATTTCGCCAAAGACCTGCGCAAGACTGGACTCATCAAGGATGTGAATAAAGCGCTGGACGAAGCTCTGAAACACATGGGCAGCAATCCTGCGGAATCCTTAGAGGCGATTCGTGAAGGACTGGACAGTCTTGGGATACTATTGAGTGTTGAACCAGAAGATGAAGAAGTGGGTAATCTAAGGAATAAGACCCTCGCAATTCTCAACAATGTAAAATATGTTATCCAATTCCAATTGAGCTCACAGCTTCAGCAGGGCGTCAAGTTCATCATGTCGCGAATCTTGGAGAATCTTCACGCTGCAGAGGCCGCATCATACTACAAGGTAATCGGAGAGATGGGAACAGCTGAAGAACTGATGGATCTTGGCAGGCTCGCATTAGCTACAGCATTCGCATCTGAGGCTCAAGTATTTGCCAAACAATCTGAGCAGGGAGCATTGAGGGCTCAGGTCGAAAGAAATAACGCCCTCGCCAAACTTGCTGATGAGCTTGCTGAGTTCGAGGACGATGAGAGCCTTGATGAGGTCATTAAAGCTCACGACAACACCCTTCTGAAAAGCAAGCAGGCAGTAGTTTCATTCGAGTCCGCCGCGAACGAGCTCGCCAGTGTGAAGCTGGAATCGATTCGTCAGAAGAACAATGTTGATGGACAGGTCAAGCAGCTTCAAGGTGTTGTAATGAAGTTCAGGGGAGACCTGTTGCGCATAGAGGGAGCAAAAAGCGACTTCTTGGCTGAGTACCTGTATAGGAAGGGAGAGAAGGCCAAAGCAAGGAAGCATTACTCTAAGGCAAGTGACCAACTCAGAGAAGCAGTGGGCAATTACAATTACGCTGCACAAGTATTCCAGCAGATTGGTGATACTCAGGCGGCACAGAATGTCGAAACAAAAGCAAAGACCACCGATCTTCTGGCGAGGGGTGTATGGGACAATAAGCAGAGGCTCGGCCGGGATCAGGACCCGATGTTCAAGCAGGATGCAGAGCTCGCTGTGTTGTACTTAGGCGGAGCAGGACAGTAGTGGTAATTCCACCCGTATCACTATGGCACAGATTAGTTGGATTGAGCGGACCCTGACGTTATGGACACGGTATGAATTCGTTTGGTTACAAAGGGCTTGAAGGGTATACCATCGCCATGGTAGAACTTGCTGAACCATTCGACATAGTGAAGCCTTAGTGTGTGCATGAAAGCCAACAACCCCTCAAGCATGCCAACAATAACTGTCCCTACAATAGCACCCAATAGTGGCAGATGGGGCGCCACCGAATGCCCGTCATGCATGAAGAATTCAGGGATTATCACGATTCCGAATATGCTTAGCGCTGGAAACGGGATGTCAATGACTCCAGGAAGCAGATTGAAGAAGACACCGCTGAGGATGACATGAACAGTGTTCAAAGCAAATATCCGGGCGTAGCTCACAGTGTGGCTAACCATCCCGAGGGAGTACTCCATGAACTCAACCAAACCATCAACCCCCGACAATAAGGAGGTCACGCCCATTATGATTAGAGGAAGGAAGAGAGCGACTATTGTGAACATCAGAGGAGTGATAGGCAGTGGAGGATAGACTCCATTGTTTCCTGAGCCCAAGCCTATTCCAATAAAAGGTATCCAGAGATTCACATGCCCAGTTGAACTGAACCACAGATTGATGTTGTTGTAGCTTACGGAGAGAAGTAGGTTCACAAACCCAAGATAGAGCCACAGATAGGACAATGGTACGAGAGCCCTGCGGAAATCACCATGCTGCAGCCGTTTGTATAAGTTTAGTACAATTCCCAAAGAAATTTGGATAGCTCCAATCTCAATGGAGAGTTTAAGCATGTGAGCTTGTCGCCATGGATTGGGGGTTCCATTCTCAAGAGTTTGAGCGAATATAGGCCAAAGAGGCTCAATTACAGTATGCGAACCAAAGAAGCTTCCGAAGAGGAACCCGCCCAACATCGCGCATAGACCCATCATTACCAAGCCTTCAGCGCCTGTTTGCAGGTACCCGAGCATATCTCCCCAGTTCGCGCCCTTACGCTTAGCCCTCCATGCGGCCAACCCGATTAGCAGAATCAGGAATCCTTGGCCCACATCTGCAAAGATTAGCCCGAAAATCAACGGAAATGTGAAGAACAGAATCTTCGTCGGATCTAAGTCATGCTTGGATGGAGTGCCGTACGCCGTGACCAGATTTTCTGCGGGTTTAAACACTGCGGGATTGATTAGGTAGGTTGGCGATTCCAGTTCCGCGAAATCTGGACGCTCGAAGGATATCTGTACTGTTTCATCCGTCCGTTCACGAAGTAGGGTAGTAAGACGCTGTTCTGAGCCCGAAGGAATCCAACCCCATACCTTCACGGAGTGTGGTGTGTGGACAATGTACTTCTTGACCTCCATTCTGGCTTTCTCAATGTCAAGAACCTCCCAAGCTGTTAGAATCCTGAGTTTCCATTCCTTTGCAATATGCGCCTTACGACGGCGGATAGTTTTAATTTCCGCCTCCAACTCAACAATCTTACGAATAGCTTCCGCAGCTATTTGCTTTGGAGACCCCGACACGTTATCGAAGACATCCACCTCATCGTAGCCCATTGCGGTGAGAATCCTCTGAACGGTCCCCTTATTCTCCTTTGCCACGCTGATGCTGATAACTGAAACGCCTCTCTCAAGAGAACGTGCCCTGAATGCGAAGGCGTCCTCAGTTACCTCCTTCAGACTCCATTTGAGCAGTGATAACCTCCCTGTAGGGATTATTCCTGCGGTTGTGTAAGTGTACTCAGTTGTCCCAATGAAACTCATATCAAGGCCAAGTGGCCTGAGTGACGCTGCTACATCCCTTATGCTTGTGTTCCGCTCAATCTCGACCGCAGCAGAAGCTGTTATCGTGTCGATTTCCAGAACTTCCTCCTCAATGGCCTTCAGTACGCTTGTGGCTAGATCAAGTGATTTCTCAAGTGTTGAATCATCAATCTCAATGCGTTTCCCCTTGCTCTTTCTTGGGTCTATGCGGAGCAAGGCCATTACCTTGGAGAGCCTTTCAAGTGATTCATAAACAATCTCTTCCAATCGCGACTTCTCCACTTCAATGAAATCAGCCTGAAGCCGCACATCGATAAACTCGAACTGACTGAACTCCCCTAGGGCTAAAATGACCTCCCTTTCAAGGTCACGATGAGAAACAACCTTCGCGACCAATGTACTTTCGGGCCCCATATTCAGCATCACCATCAGTTAGCCGTTGAAGAAGAACGACCAGTTCAGTCCAGACACCTTAAGGCTCAGAGCTTGTCATGCAAAAATAAACGTTGTGACTCGGAAAGCCGCTTCGAAAGCAAACCAATGACCAACCACATCCAAGATGTTGAGAATGAATCGCATACACAATTCATAACTGCGCAGGCTAATGTTTATCTTGAGTTCTAGTAAGGAACCTCTGATACAGCGCATTCCGAGGAAAAACTGTATGCCCGAAGCACAAGGTATCGATCTAATTCGAGAAGCAGAAGAGGCCGCTGATGACAGAATTCGAGCGTCCGAGGACAGTGCAAGAGAGATACGGAAGCAGACTGAAACTGAAGTTAAGAAGATCATGAAGGACACTGAAGCCAAGGGTAAGAAGGCGGCCGAGAAACGTCTCAACGAGAACGAGGACAAAAGAGCCGCCAG
>WTCK01000239.1 GCA_013138615.1 Candidatus Thorarchaeota archaeon
AAGAACTGCTGGCAATGGATGGTCTCGACGAGCTAGACAGAATGAGGACAGAGCCCAATCCCTTCTGGAATCGTGCTAGACTTGACATCACATGGAGTCTACCCGTCATGTCCGGGCTCACCAAGTCTGATAGGATTTCTCTGCAGCCTATGCGGCAGGCGACACGAGAGGAGCTCTCTCTTCACCATGATCCATCGTACATTGAAACCCTTGAGTTGTTTGGAAACACGGGCTCAGCGTTCTCTTCACGATTTGGGCTCGACACGGATGAGTGCCCCGTATTCCAAGATGTCGATAAGTATGCCAGCCTCCCTGTGGGTGCAGCTATAGATGCTGTGATGGGAGTGGCTGAGGGTCGATTCCGAAACGCTATGTCATTCGTGGGTGGTTTTCATCATGCAATGGAGAGTAAAGCTGCAGGATTCTGCTATCTCAATGATTGCGTGATTGCTATCAAGAAATACAAGGAGAAGTATCCGGACAAGAAGGCCCTGTACCTCGACACAGATGTCCATCATGGCGATGGTACACAGCAAGCATTCTACGATGACCCTAATGTCTTAACGATTTCAATGCACGAACTCAGCATGGGCTTCTTTCCTATGACCGGAAGACCTGAAGAAGTGGGAGTTGGTGCGGGCAAGGGCTATTCCGTAAACATACCGTTGCCGCCGCTCACTGATGATGTTGAGTTCTGGAGGGCATTCGAGGACGTTGTCGTTCCGATATGGCTGGCTTACAAGCCTGATTTCGTGTTCTGGGACGTTGGCGGAGATGCTCACATGGGAGATCCACTTGCCGATTTGATGCTGACTTATGATACATATCATCGTCTCTCATCAGCAGTACAGCAGTTAGTGCATTTGGGTAACAAGAAGCTCGTAGTAGTAGGCGGCGGGGGTTATAACCCGGTGGCCACTGCCAAAATATGGACCATTGTGCTAGCAAGCCTAGCCGGAGTCGCTCTGCCGCCAGTCCTCCCTGCTGAATGGATAGAGCTATGCCAGAGATATGGATTCGAAGTGAAACGCGGTGGATGGACCGATAAGCCAATGCGGATGAATGACGAGCATTATCCCAAGGTCAAGAGAGCACTAGACGAAACTATCGAGAAAATCAAGAAGCTCGTATTTCCCACCTTTGGACTAGAGTAGTCAGCTTCAGTACGTTCGCAATAGTGTGCAGTTTTACTTCTTCAGGCCCAAGAAACATCTATGACGCGTGTCGTCGATGTACAGTTCTAAAAGATCGAAGGCTCTGAACACGCTTGTCAGCTCCGTGGCCGTGAAGTAATGATGGGGAATCCCGCTCTCAGGGCCTCTGTGCGGTATGTATGTACTCTCCTCCACCTCCTGCAAATCCCAATCCTGTTCCTCCTCCACTGGCCCCGTATGCATTACAGGAACCGAAATGAACAGAATGCCGTTTGGTTTCATTATTCTCTCGATCTCACTCACAGTGGTCAATATGTCTGCCATGAGGTTGTGGTGAATCACCTGGACGGAGATCACCGCATCGAAAAAGCCGTCCGCATACGGAAACGGCTCTTCCATCCGGTGCGTCCGAATGTCTGCTGTCAACCCTTCCTCATCCATCCATTGACAAGCGAGCGACAGAGCTCTGGGAGAGGCATCGAATCCGTACATCTCGAAACCCATTCTTGAAAGAAAGACAAGATGACGGCCAGTACCACATCCCAAATCAAGTATCGTGGCCACATCACGGTTTCGGAAAAGCTCAACCAGTCGGGTCATATCCCGATGTGGCTCTTCGAATACGCGGCCCTGCTCCGTGAATATGTCATTCCAGTCAGGCATTGTTATGAGAGAACAGAAGCGTTGTGAGATATTAATTTCGTTTCACGAGGCGAAGATGTCAGAAGGATGCGCAAATACAACTCATCTACGCATGCTATTCCTGCATTTTGGTGTCGGTTCTAAGGCGCTTTCCTCTCGGACCTTAAATTCCTCGGGTCTGCACCAACTCCAAGAAAGACCTCAAGATGGAATCAGGAAGATGATGCAAGTAACGTTAGACACAACAATTATGCCGAGTGTAATCGCTGCCATAGTATCCATCGTGCTCTCGATGTATCTCTTTGTCCTGTGGTATAGACAGGAGAACCGCCTCTACAGCGACCTCCCATTGGCGTTCAGTATCGTGTTCACTGCGCACGCTTTGAACCAGATGCTCCTTTCGCTCACCATGATTGGATTGATTCCGACAGGTTTGGACTTCTTCCGCATACGTGCTCTCGTTATCGGGGGCATTGCTTTGCCAATGATGATTGTGCTTCTGAATATATGGCTACACAGGTTACAGAAACACCATCTTCGAATTATGGGACTGATGACTGTGTACTGGGTTGCGATTGCTCTGTTTGGACCCACTCAGGATATCATTATGATGCTGCATCTGCCATTGATCATCACGTTCATAGGAGGGATGGTTTTGACATTCGTCATTACATGGAGGACCGGTCGATTGAAGGAAGTAAGAAGCGACCTCATGGTCATCTCCACACTTCTCTCGTTGGTTGGTCAGGTCTCACTTGTGTCCCTATCCACAGCAGGACTGGGCTTTGTATCAGGAGCTATCACTGTAGTGGCAACACTCCTTTCAACTATTGCACTATCAAATCCATGGTACCAAAGAAAGCAGGCCTCTATTCCAAAGACGAGTATCGTTGCTGAACACCATCTCTAGCGTCACAGGAAAAAAAGTAGAAGGAGCCGCCTCTTGGCTGGCCCCCTCAAAGTTCGAAACTTTCACGTTTCGTCGATATTGTCAAGTTCTTTGTGACCATCACTGTAATTGTTCCCATCATCGGAATGCGTTTGATTCTGATCCGAAGCGCGACGAAGGAATAGGAAGGGATGACGTTCAGGCCCCCAGCGGCCCTGCCACCAGAGTCCCTTGTCCTCCTCCTTATTGAGATACATCGCGATCTTCATCGATGAAACCAAGATGCTCCACATGTTAGTAACAACGACTATGAAGACACCAATTGCCCAGAGCAATGCCAAGGCTTCAGCTCCTCCGAAAGGTCCTGGAATCTCAACTGGAATGTCCGCGAGCCGAAGCAATACCCATTCCGCTCCATCGAAAACATGGACCTGTTCAAGTGGCCACTGAATGTTGATTAGGAACATGCACAGGACCACCCAAGCTCCTCCCAAAATCACCTCAAATAGCAGATTCAAGTTATTCTCCCCAGCGATGAAGAAGAGAAGACCCTTCAGTGCATCCACGAGTAGCAAGATTGCAATCACGTTCATGAATAGCAGGAAGTCATCTCTGAACAGGATCCGTATTGGTGACAGGAGAAGGACCATTGCGAAGAACACGCCAAGAACAACTTCGGCTGCGGCATCCCAACGACCTTTGGGTTTGAATACGTCGCTGCCAAGGCCAAGGAAGCTCTCAAGTACGGTCTTCTCGCTGGGAGGTGCTCCTCTTTTGTCAATAGCTGACAGACCGGCGATGATAACGGCTGCATAGACAAGTGATAGTGCAACCATTACCGGTATACTGAATGGAAAGTTGGTTATTCCAGCAACATCGAAAATTGAAATACCCACAACAAAGCTACCTATGATGAATGCACCACCTAGCGCTACAAGCAGGAGAACAATTCGAACTGCCGGTTGAACATACTCAGCAGGAAGAGGTCCTACTCGTTTCCCGATGCCAGCATATGCATTGGCTGCTTCCTTTGGATCGCCAAATCGCTCTATGGCGAGCATGACAGAGCCGTGTGTCATCTTGCCCTGACCGAGTGCTTCGGCTTCCTCTATCAGATGTGTTCTTATCTCAATCAGTGCGTCTTCACTATCAATAGGAAGGTACACTCTAACTCGTTCCAGATACTTCTC
>WTCK01000273.1 GCA_013138615.1 Candidatus Thorarchaeota archaeon
TTCACTGCACTGATGCATACTTGGCTTTTGGCCGAATCTGAATTTCATAGAGCGAGTAGTACTTACCCCTCTTGGCCATAAGCTCAGCATGCTTTCCGGATTCGACTATCCGGCCGTTTTCTAATACCAGGATCCTATCGGCATTCACGATGGTGGAGAGTCTGTGAGCGATGACAATTGATGTTCGGTTTTTCAGAAGTGCCTTCATTCCTCTCTGAATCGCATGCTCAGTGTAAATGTCAATTGAACTCGTTGCCTCATCCAAGATGAGAATTCTAGGGTCTGCAAGAAGTGCTCGGGCGAAGCTCACTAGTTGACGTTCTCCCTCCGAGAGTCGAGTTCCTCTCTCTCCGACTTGAGTATCGAACCCGCTTCCCAAACTCTCAAGCAGTTGGCGGGCACCAATAGCTTCGGTAGCTGATATGATGTCCTCATCGGTCGCAGTTGGTCGACCATAAATGATATTCTCCCTCACGGTTCCCATGAACAGAAACGGCTGCTGAAGCACTAGACCAATCCTTGAGCGAAGTGACTCCTGACTGACTGTTCTGATATCAATGCCGTCAATTGTGATGGAGCCTTCTTGAATATCGTAGAACCTGTTGAGGAGGCTTACAACAGTTGTTTTTCCTGCTCCTGTATCACCAACAATGGCTACTGTTTCGCCCAACTGGATCTCTAGATTGAACTTATCCAGCACGTTGGTGCCTTCAACGTAGCCAAACGTAACGTCCTTGAATTGAATGTGGCCCTCAATCTCCGGCATGTCCATTGCATCTGGGTCATCTTGAATGGATGGTTCTGTGTCAAGTATTGTGAAGACCCGCTCTGACCCCGCAAATGCGCTCTGTACAGTGTTATAGAAGCCAGTGATTATCAAAATTGGCCTGAAGAATAACTGATTCATCTGAATGAAGAACAGCAATGTGCCTATTGTAAGCGCACCCTCAAGCACGCCAATCAAGCGTAAGCCTCCAATCAAGAGTATAAGAAATACGCCAAGATTACCAATGATTCTAATTGCAGGGAAGAAAATAGACGTCGCCTTTGCCGCATCAACATTCGACTGGTAGTCTGCTTGGTTAAGTTCAGCAAATCTTGTCAGGCTCTCGCGCTCCCGCGCAAAACTCTTGGTGACTTTCGCACCAGAGATGCTCTCTGCCAGATTTGCCGTCACACTTGAGATAGTCTTCCTTGTGTTTCGATATGCCGCTCTTGCTCTCTGTCTAAACACGTGTGTAGAAATCGCTAGAATTGGGACAACTGCTAGTGATGCGATCGCAAGCTGTGTGTCCACGGAGAAGATAACGGTCCCAACTGCGAAGACAATAAAGAACTGAGCGAATGTTGTTATCAACCCCCCAGTCAGGAGCTCACTCATCCGATCGATATCATTTGTCAACCTTGAGATGATTCTGCCGCTAGAAGAGCCATCGTAGAAATCCTGTGACAAAGTCTGGAGGTGTCGAAATAGATTCTGCCTAACTTTGAAGACTGCCCGCTGTCCCATCAATGTCGTTAGATAGCTCTGTCCATAGCTGGTAAGCCACGCCGCAATCTTGAGACCCATGTAGAGGACTGCTGCAAACAATAGCTGTTGAAGGTCCCCTGTAGGAAAGATAACATCAATGGCTTCAAGCAGAACGAATGGCGCCCACAAGCTCACAACGATATTCACGATTACCAGGACCGTTACTGCCGCCATAGTACCCTTGTATACTAGTAAGTATCCTACAATTCGTCTTAGGAGGGCGAAGTCAGCATACACGTAGGTACGCTCGTCATCGTCAGCCATCATGTGCCTACTCATCTTGAGTCCCCTCCAATGCTATGGCTTCCGGTTTGTGGGATTCCGACTTTGAGGCCGCTGCTTCCATCTCCTGCAGCGTTACGTGTAGATCTGCATACAATCCCCCTTTCTCAAGAAGGTCTTCATGGCTGCCTGTTTCTACTATTCGTCCCCTATCCAACATCACAATGCGATTTGCATTCCTTATTGTCGATAGACGGTGGGTTATGATGAATGTGGTTCGATTCGCCATCAGCCTTTCTAGCGCCTTCTGTATTTCCATCTCGGTCTTAGCATCCACCGAGCTAGTTGAATCATCCAAAATGAGGATCCTGGGGTCAGCAAGCAATGCCCGAGCTATGGCGACCCGTTGCCTTTGTCCTCCACTTAGAGTGACACCGCGTTCTCCAACCACGGAGTCATATCCATCCTCCAGTGTCATGATGAATTTGTGGATCATTGCAGTTTTTGCAGCCACCTCGACCTCTGCATTCGAAGCATCTGGCCGAGCGAAGGCGATGTTCTCCCGTATGGACGCGGAGAAGAGAAACGGATCTTGGTGAATCATGCCGATGTTCTTTCTAAGATCCTCCATGCAGTACTCTTGGATGTCTACACCATCGATTCTCAATTTTCCGGGTTGCTTCACAGGGTATTCTTGTCCATCAATGATGATACTACCATTGTCTGCTACGTACGATTCGCTTCCAATCCTTACGCGTCCCTTATCGTCAACTCGATAGGTTCTCCTCTTTACACACACACTGCGCTGGGCATCTACATCATAGAATCTTGGGATTAGATTCACCAAACTAGTTTTCCCAGAGCCTGTGCCTCCCAGCAATGCCACTATCTCTCCAGACTTCACGTCGAGCGTTACATTGCGGAGTATGTAGTTGTCACTGCGATAGCTGAAGTCCACACCGTCGAACTCAACTCTTCCCTGCAGCTGATCAATCCGTAGAGGGTCTTCAGGTTCCATCACCGCAAGTCGAGCGTCCAGGACGTAAAATGTGCGTTCGGCGGCAGCAGAAGCCCTTTGGTACATCCCAATCCCCCAGCTTAGAAAGCGTGAGGGCATTATGAGCATTGACACGAGGCTGACGAATCCGATGAATTCACCATAGGAGAGAACTCCCAGATTGACTGAGATGCCTCCAATGTAGAGTAGCACACCTGTAGCGATGCCGAGAATCGCTATGAGCAACGGACCATAGAAGGCTGCCAATTTGTTGGCAGTCACAATCAAATCCAAGTAAGTGCGGTTCTCTTTCTCCACTCGTTGGTCTTCTCTGGCAGCAGAAGCGTATGATTGAACAACCTTCATCCCGACGATGTTCTCTTGAAGGACTGTACTTAGAACCCCGAATTGAGTCCTTGAAGCAAAGAAGATTGGTCGAACCTTCTTAGCAAAGATGTACATGAATACTCCAATTGCCGGCAGCACCAAGAGCAGATAGAGAGTGAGCTGTTGATTCAGAGTCCACATCACGTAGTAGACTCCCACCATAGTTACAATGCCAATGAAGATTACTCGGTAGCCCCACAGCAGGAATTCGCGCATTGTGCTGACATCGGTTGTGACTCGGGCCAGTAGTTGCCCAGTTTCATTCTCGTCATAGAATGCCAGATCTTTCTCAAGCAATGACTCATAGAGTTCTGTCCGAAGGTCAAAGACGACATGCTGCGCCATCAATGCACTGACATACCGTTGAATTAGGTCAAATAGTCCGTATAGTCCCGCGGTGGTCAAGAAGAGCAATGCATAGAGAATGAGCAAGTCCTGCTGCCCACTTGGGATGACTGAATCAATAATCGTAACTAGAATGATGGGTGTAAACAGATTGAAGATAGTCGCCACTAGGGCGGCACTCATGAAGCCCAAGAAGTGACCCTTGTGCCGGAGGGAATACTTCGTCAATCTAGAAACATGACCCATACTTGCTGCCCATCCAATTCAACTGATATGTTTATGATAAGAGTTCTGAACGCGGCGCATAGACCTTACACTCTAGTTGCATTTGCTTGCTAAGGTGCGACCAAGCTCTTTGCAAGATTTCAATGCAGCTGGATTTGGATGATCTTTCGCCTTCACCGGCTG
>WTCK01000282.1 GCA_013138615.1 Candidatus Thorarchaeota archaeon
TAGCAGGGATACAGGATCCAGAGTATCTCAATGATGCGAAATTAGGGCCAATGCTGCTTGATCATAAGATTATCCATAACAAACTAATGCAAATCGAGTCCGAGCTTGGTAGTATCCGCTCTCAGCAAGATGCAGAAGTCCAAAAGCATCACAATGCGGCTGAAGCCAAAAGGATACATTATGAGAGTTTGAAAGGGCAACTCGACCAGGCAAAACAGGAACTGATAGATGCAGGCAAGGAATACTATGCGGCCGAGAATTGCAGGAAGAAGGAAGTTGGCGGTAGGGAGAAGGAACTCAAGAAGCTTCAGAAGAGTATCAGCAAATCAAAGGCTGCGATAGACAAACGTGTCCGTGAGCTAGACACCAAGAAAGGGAAGCTCGTTTAGTGAGAGAAGAGCCAACATCTTTCTAGAGTAAATGTTGGAAAAGAAAGAGAATTTGAAGGAGGGCTTTGCAGCCCGCCTTCAGAAACTAATTGCACTAGATGCATCTGTGGATGACTTCGGGGCCTGCCTCATCGAACTCCTTGCGGCTAACCCACATCTTCTGGAAAGTCTTCAGTGAAGCAAGGATGCTTCCACCAATCCAGACTGAGTATTGCCTCTCAGGAGGAGCAATGATGCGAACCTCGACGTTCTCTGGGACTAGCTCGGTGATCTCCTTGTGGAGCCTCTCCTTGAGTCCTGGGAACATGGTGGAGCCACCTGACAACACAATGTTCGCGTACAGGTCACGTCTCAAGTCGACGTCACAAGCCTTGATTGAACCATAGATGTGTTCGTCGAGTGGTTTCGTATCCAAGCCAATGGCGCTCGGGTTGAAGAACAACTCGGGAGCCTGGAAGCGCTCTGCACCAATAGTGATTACATCACCATCGGGGAGCATGTACGGCTTGTCAACGCCTGCCTTGTCTGCAACTGTCCTCTCACGTTCAGGGTCGAGGGCAACGTAGCAGAGTTTTTCCTTGATGTCTCGGACAATCTCCTTCTCTGCACCGCTGACAAAGGTGTAACCTCTCTGTCTGAGCAGTCTGCGCAGATACTCGGTGACGTCACGGCCTGCAAGATCGATTCTCGCGATGGCATGTGAAATAGCAAAGCCCTCGTAGATTGGGACTATGTGTGTCACACCATCACCGGAGTCGATGACCAGACCAGTTGTCCGACCTGATGCGTATAGTGATAGCACTGCCTGCGTTGCGACGTACACTGCGGGTACTCCGAAGTTGTCGAACATGACAGATGCCATTCGTTCTCTGTTTTCTCTGGGATTGAACGGCGCTTCAGTCAGAAGCACTGGGTTCTCGCTGGGGTCTATCTTGAGATCGTTATAGAACGTATAGCTCCATATCTTCTCGATAGCATCCCAGTCATCGATCACACCGTGCTCGATTGGGTAAACCAAACGTAGAACACCACGCAGATTGATAGCCTCTTCACCAATGTAGTAATCACGCGTGTAGTGGTCGACGTCTGTCATAATCGACTCGTATCGCGGATAACCAATTAGTGTGGGCCAAACACTTCGTGGCTGATCTTCGCCGGCATAACCATTCTTACTGAGACCTGTGCCATTATCAATGACAACAGGTTTCGCGCCAAGAAATTCGTCTTCAGCCATTTTGTTGGTCCTCATTATTGTTTATCTAGAATCTAGATTCCCGCGCAAAGTTAAGGATACTCTGTGCTAGCAGGAAATGCATTTTTTTTCCATTTAAGCCTTGTTTGGTTAGGCTCGAAAAACGGTCTGATTGGTCTGAGAACTATTTATTCTATATAGATAATGTGTTTCATAGTGAAATTGTCCGAAAATGCCCAAAACTGCATTGTGGGCATTCGAGGGCGTGAAATAGCACATGGGGCGATTTCGGAAGCTGACTCTGTTTCGTTAGAGGATTGTAAGATGTATCACCTGGATGATACACACATTAACCCACATAACATATATAGGTCATATCGATGAGGAGCCCTAGTGAATGGTTATGTTTTGGCCATCTGGTGACGACATCATCAACAAAGAGATAGAAGGAGTCCGTGCTCGTAGGATAATTCTGGACCAACTTGAAGGAGGTCCACGAACCGGGAGCGAGTTGAGAGAGAGTATCAGAAAGGACATGGCTGCACGTCAGGTCACATCAAAAGGAAAGAAGGTTGATCCAAAGAAAGTCAAGGTCACGGATCCGAAGCTTTACTTCAACACGACGCATCTTGAGGACATGGGGATTATTCGTAGTTGGAGAGAGTCACAGCAACGTGTCTTCAGTCTTGAACCAAAGGCTGTACATCCTGTGAGGAGGGCACTCGGTATCTCGAAGCCCAAGGTATTCCTCACATCGTTGGCGCTACCTGAAGACGCGCGACTGTTGGTTGCATGGCTTTCTACAGAAGCCAGTCCTGACATCAAGCTCCTCCGGTTGGTTGTAGAACAACAGCGCTTTGCTCGAGGGGTTTCCAAGAACCTTAAGAAACACATTCCAGCCAAGGCGCCTCGACAATGGGAAAGCAGATGGCTTGAGCTGCCTATTGAGATTGCAGGGGACAACGAGGGAGGTCTCCGAGGGAATCTCATGTCCACGTACACCGAGATAGAGAAGGTCATTCTGGAAGACACACCGGAGCGTGACATTCTTGTGGATCTGTCTTCAGGCCCCCCTACAATCGTGCTGGCATTGAGTCTTCTGGCCATGGAGTACTCACTGCCCGCAATTCATGTACAGAGATATGAGGGTGAGAAGACTTCATTCACATCAGTTCTGCCTAGGAGGGAATCAACACGAGTGTAGGCGACCTCAACCTCGAAAAAGTCCATATTGAGAAGAAAATAGATTCACTGCTAGCTGAAGTAAAGAGGGCTAAGGAGAACGTGCCCTCTCAAAATACACGTCTTCTTGGAAAGATAAAGCGTTGGATTATGCAGTTGACCAGTATGCTGTCCCTAATAGCCCGGATTAAAGATTCACTAAGACCGAAGCTCGAGAAAGTTCTGGAAGTGTCCCTACACAAGAACGAGCTACTCCTAGTTGCGATGTT
>WTCK01000208.1 GCA_013138615.1 Candidatus Thorarchaeota archaeon
TCCGCAGTTTCTTGCTGCTCTGGCGATAACGCTGCATCAGAGCATCTATAATGGTTTCCATTTGAACATGATTGCCCCCCACCATGCACTAAAGGGATTCTGAACATTGTAGGTGCGATTGAACAGGTATCCCATAGGACCCCAACCGACAAACCCCACCCAATATAAATTCACGTGAATTGGGAATATCGTTCACTCATTCGCGGAAATTTAATAACCGTCTGTGTTACTGTATAAGATGACGAGATAATCATCATGAATGATCAGACTGATGAGAGCAGCATGGAAGGAATCGCTCACGCCACCGCGGAGTCCATAGCTGACCTCTTTCTTTCAGTCACTCACCCAAAGAGAATCATCATACTTGACCTTCTCAAGAAACAGATCGTTGAATTCTCAAACCTCATGGAAGCAACTGAGATTCGCAAGACCGCTCTGTCAAATCATCTAAATCTACTCATATCAAAGCGACTGATAGAACGGGTCAGTCATGGTCGATATAGGATTACACTCAATGGTGAGAGTTTATTGCAATCTATTCTTAGCATATACGAAACCTCGATGGTATGCCAAGAAGAGGAGAAACGGAAGCTATACGAGCGTTTCTTATCTATACGGAAGCTATACGAGAAACTACAGATAGAACTTGTCCTACTAGAACCAATGACTGTTGCATCAGTAAGTGCGAGGGGCAAGTTTCCAGAAAATGAAGCATGGAAAAGAATGGTTTCCTTTGCAGAGCCCAGGGGACTATTCAAAGACTCGACCAAGCATCCCGTGTTCGGTTACAATCTTCTCATAGCAGAGGATAATAGCAGGGCCACCTCTCCCCTTGATGAGGAATACGAATACGTGTTTTTAATTCGTATCGATCCTGATACCGAATTGGATGGAGGTGTTGAAATAGGCCAGTTGAAAGGAGGCCTTTTTGCGGTGACTAGGTGTACCCTCGCCCACCCTGGAGGGATACAGCCCAGTATGGTCATAGGCTGGCAGCGACTTCATGAGTGGCTGAAGTCTAGTGATTATAAAATCGGTACAACCCATGTGTATCTAACGAAATTGATCAATCCTACAGAAACAGATGAAGACCTACTAGTAGACCTAATGATGCCCATTGAAAAAGTGTAGTAGAATACCCGATCGGTTCTTTTAATTTGAAACAACATCTGCTTCTCCAGATGTATAGTTCAACTATACCAAGAGTGACTGTCGACCTACCTCAAGTGCATAGTCAGTAGTGAATACTCGGCATTGTGGAGTTATGGCATCTGTTTCTCTTGCCTGTAGGGCAGATACTCAGGTCCGAAGATTTCACGACCTATTGTGATTCCCAAATCGAAATCAAGAATCACGAAGGTTTATCATAATCAGCAAGTATCCATGAAATATGCAATACCGGCTGCATAAGAATCTTGAAGTGTCAGAGATTGGTGTAGGTTGTTATGCACTTTCTGGTGCCTATGGCTCACCAGATATTGACCATTTTCAAGATATGGTTCGACGTGCCTATGAGATTGGAGTCACCTTCTTTGATACAGCTGAGGGATATGGTGATGCTGAGAGAATCCTTGGAAACGTAGTGAAACCATTTCGTGACGAGATTTGTATAGCTACAAAGGTAGGAATTCGTGAGGGTGTAAAACCCAATCTTTCCAAGAATTATATCTACGAGGCATGTACCCGAAGTCTAAAACAACTTGACACAGACTATATTGACCTGTATCAGATTCATTTCGATGACCCTCAAACTCCAGTGTCTGAAACCCTAGAAGCACTTGATACATTGGTTTCTGAAGGGAAGATTCGTGCTTATGGTGTTGGACATCTCCCTATACACCAGGTAAAGGAATACTGTGAATTAGGCTCTCCTTTCTCAATACTGATGGAACTGAGTGCAGTGACTCGTAAATCACGTGAAGAACTTCTCCCGTTCTGTGATGCATATGACGTTGCAGGAATTGGATTCAGTGCAACGGGACGTGGTATTTTATCAGGAAAATATGGGCATGATGCACAGTTCGAGTCTAATGATATCCGGAATCATGACCCTCTATTTCAACGTACACGATTTGAATCAGCCCTTCGTATAACAGACCAATTTGCTAAGCTTGCAGAGGACTATGGGGTGATACCTGTACAGATCGCGATTGCCTGGGTACTTGCACAACCAAACATCGTTTGTGCTCTTACAGGGTCATCCAAGATAGAACATCTTGAGGAGAATGTCGGAGCGAGTGGATTGACAATCAAGAGGAAAGACTTGGAGAAGTTGGAAGATCTCTTTATCAAAGAAGATGGGTTGTTAGCAGAGAAGGATCGACAGATCATTCATTCGATTTTGAGTAATCCTCTCTCTTCAGATCCAAATCAAGCCTTCAATGATTTGATTTATGTCATAGAAACTGGCACTAACATGGATATGCTGTCTGAGGATTCAGCTTTTTCAGTATTGACAGACCTGTGGCCTCTCAAGAAAAAACTTGACGGAAGTAATCTGTCTAAATTAGCTGATATCCAAGAGAGGTTGAAGACTCTTATCCAAGTAACTGGTCCTATAAGCAAGAAAGAATAGTGAGAGAGGAATACCTCTCTCTAAGTACAGATTGAACATACATCTGTTTCTCTAGATGTATAGTTCAACTATGGCTAAAAATCCTGTGCTGTAGGACTTGAAAGGCGTGATGTGAGTAGCATCATGTGGTTGCCGGTTACCATTTTATACGCGGGAGCTAGCCGCCTGGGCTTCCCTTCCACGGAGAATCCTTCCAAAGAACATCCCAAATCATGTCCTCAGTCAGGGTTTCTGGCTCGATCATTGTTTTGTGAAGCTCATGAAGGAGACTGTGGTGCCGTATCTCATCCTCACGAATCATGGCCGCTATTGTCTTCACTTGGTCATTGTCGCTCTTCTCTATTAGCTCACCATAGGTTTTGACTGCACTCGCTTCAAGTCTGATATGCTCCTTGATGCCCTCAGCAATCTTGTCCCTCTCATCTTCGCTGATGAATGGAGTCGGACCTTCTACTGCTTTCCTCAGAGATTTGAGCAGGGCCGCATGTTTCTTTGAGTCTTGTGAGATTCCAAGCAACAAATCCTTCACGAATGCGTTGCCAAGCTTTGACGTGTTCTCCTCGACCAGTTCAATAATGCGCATTTCTAGCTTGATTTGCTTGTCAATGAATTCGAGAGTTTCTTTCTTGTCCATTCTAATATCTCCCAAATGTGGCTGTGCGAGCTGACGGGCTTCTTGCTTAAGACTGTTCACAAATGGAGGTTGGCCTCACTGGACTTTCTTAAGTTTGATTCGGAATACAGCTCCTTTCTTTGACTTCTGTTTAGGTAGTACTTCTATAGACCCGCCATAGTGCTCAATAACACGCTTACTAAGGTATAGCCCAAGTCCTCCTCCCTTCGTCGAAGTCCCACGCTCAAAGAGTTTCGATTGAATCTCCTTAGAAATTCCGGGCCCATCATCAGATACGTCAATCTGCACGTAGTCCTTCTCTCGCGTGACCGCGATGAGGACCTTGACATCTGTTTCTGTGAATTGCGCAGAGTTACGTAACAGGTTGTCGAAGACCATCGGAAGCAATCTGCCACCAGCAATTTCTTGTTTCCTAGCCAAAGGATTGGCTTGGATCACGACTTCCATACCCCTGTGAGCTTTCATAGCTTGCAGCGCGCAAGTTTCTAGCATCGCCACGATATTTTCTTCACTCTTCTTCTCTCGGGGTTCAAATAGAGCAAGCACCTGTGACATTCTAAGTGCAGATGCGCTGACAGCTTCAGCTAGCTCTGTGAGCCGAATATCATCTGCGTGCAGCACCTGAGCCCCTTGCGTCTGAGTAAGTATCACTTGCAGGTCGTTTCCCAAGTCGTGACGGAGAAGAGAGGTATAGAGCTCGAGGTCTCTGCTTGACTCTCGCAGTTCTCTCTCCGATTCGATGTGATCCGTTATGTCTCTGATGACAGCTATGATAGCAACTGCATTGTCATTAACAATGAGTGGTGACGCGCTAACCTCGCCCCACAACCTGTTCCCATTCTTGTGAATGAACTCGTACACAGCACGAGCGCCTTGCCGATTCGTGATCGCCTTGGCCATGTCTGAAAGGACCGCATCCGAGTACTCCGGAGCTAGAATGTCGATGTCCTGGAGCTTCTTTCCGATAATCTCATCTGGACCATAGCCCACGTGGACTTCTGCAGAAGGAGAAACAGTCAGTATTGTTCCATCAAGACCGAGTGAAAGGATTACGTCGGATGCATTCTCGAAGTGGAGCCGGTATATCTCTTCGCTATCTCTTAGAGCATCTTGCGTGGCCTTTTTCTCTGTTATATCAAAAAGCGTTCCTTGAAGGGCTGGTTGTCCTTCATACTCAATGAGGCTTGCAGTGAAATCGACCCAAATCTTCTTGCCATCTTTCCGAGTCAGACGAATCTCATATCTTTGAGGCGTTGGTTTTCCGTCAACTCTGTCTTTGAAGCGCTGGAGGAGAAGATGCAATTCCGTGGGGTCGATAATGCGGGCCATTTCTTTGGTCGAGAATTTGAGTATCTCATCAGGCGTGTAGCCAGTTATTTTAGAAATCACTGGATTAGCATAGCGAACACGTGGTGGAGCCCCTTGGAAAATAACAATTCCGAGAGTCACCTGCTCTAGTAGCGATTTGTACTTCGTTTCTGACACTTGCAGAGCTATTTCAGCACGCTTTCGTTCCGAGATGTCCCGCACAATCGCCTGCAACGCGGGCTTGTCCTCAATTTCAATAACATTCAGACTAACCTCGGCATCAAAGGGAGTGCCGTCATACTTGATATGCATCCACTCGAATCTCTGGGGCTCCCCATTGAATGCCGCACCGATTTTTTCTAATGCTTTCTCCTTTGAGTCCCTTCCGTCAGGTTGGTTTTCTGGCGAGAATCTGTATGGTGGTTGACCGATAATTTGCTCTCTGGTGCAATCAAACATCTCAAGGGTCTTGTCATTGCACTCGATGAAGATGTCATCCCTCATTAGAAAGATGGCGTCATTGGCGGATTCAAAGACAGTTCTATACGTCTTTTCAGACTCACCTCTAGCATCTTCCGCCTGTATACGTT
>WTCK01000052.1 GCA_013138615.1 Candidatus Thorarchaeota archaeon
GTTTGATTTCATTAGTCCATTCATCTAATGTGACCGGTACTGTTGCCCCAATGAAGGAGATTGTCGAGATAGCTCACGACCGAGGGGCGTTAGTTATGTCCGACGACGCCCAGTACGCCCCACACCATCCTCTGGACGTGCAGGATCTAGATGTTGATTTCTCAGCTATTTCAGTTCACAAGATGTGTGGACCCACCGGTGTAGGAGTTCTCTATGGAAAGATGGACCTTCTGAAGTCAATGGATATGTTCTTGGTTGGAGGTGACACTGTGGCTGACGTAAGGTACATTGATGGCAAGATTGTTCCCGAATACTTGCCTCCGCCAGAGAAATTTGAAGCAGGGCTGCAGAACTATGCAGGGGCCATTGGTGCAGGAGCAGCTGCTGATTATCTCCAATCAATTGGGATGCACAACATAGAGCTTCATGAAAGAAGTCTTCTGAGTTTCATGTTGAAATCCCTGAAAGAGATGGATACTGTCACAATCCTAGGAACGGACGACATCCACATCAAGACTGGACTTGTTGCTTTCATGGTCAGCACAGTGAACACTGCGCATGATGTGGCCGGCTATCTCAGTGATTCATACGGTGTAATGCTGAGATCTGGCGCACACTGCACCCATCCCTACCACTACCAGATGGAAATACCTCCTTCGAAAGGGACCAACAGGGCCTCGGTTTACCTCTATAATAACAGAAAGGATGTAGAGACATTCATAGAGGGATTGCATGCGCTGGTTGAAGCAAGTTCCTAGTCCAGCATATCCGCAACATTCTGCTTCATTCGTTTGATCTCTTCAACGGGGTCTACAAAATCAAGGCCGCTCGCGGCTATATCCACAGAATCTTTGTACTTAGTCACGCGTCCTTGAATCGCAATGTATCGTCCAAGCATCTTGTCAGTGTTTTGTTCCATTGGTGCTTGGTTGTTTCCAGATTTTGAAATGAGATCGAATGCCTCCTGGGCTGTCATCTGCAGGAGTTCTTCACCTGTTTCGCCAAAGAGAGTCACTCGAATCGAACCGGAACCATCGTCCAAAGTAACCTTGTATAGCATTCTGGGCTCTGGTTTCTCAACTTTACCGCAGACGCTGCAAAGGTACTTACCATCACTATCCTCTACCTTCTTCCTGCAACTCGGGCAGGCTTGGTACACAGGACTTGTTTGACCAATCCCTACAACTATGCCACAGACCTCTACAGTTCGTCCTTCGCTCTCTGCATCTATGTCACCAATCATGACTCTTCCTGCGCGAGCTATCGTTTCCAAAGACACTAGTGAGAGGTCAAGCTTCTTCAATTTCGAACCCTTGGGATTAATCTTAATCTCAGCACGGCGGCCCACATGGAATTCTATACCCCCCCTGAAACCCTCCTTCACGTAACCATGCTTGATTCTGATGACGTTGTCTTCCTTCAAACTCTCTATCTTGTCGACATCATCATTCCAGAATGTGACCCGTGTGGTCCCTGACTCATCGGCAACAATGAGATTCTGAACTTTCCCCTCCTTTCCGTCCTTCTCAAAGGTTTTCGCTGGGAAAATCCTTGCCACTTTGCCTTCAATGTCAACATCACGCATATCTACTGCTAGTTCAGAGATGTTTTTGCTGCCAAGTGGTTCTGAGGCAGGTGCTCCTACACTCACTTCCACTGCATCCATCTTCTCCTTTAGATTTCTCTCAACTCCCGAAGCCCTGGTGGTATGGAACTCGACTTCTCCGTAGCGACCAGTCTTGGTGCGGCCGCCAATAACTCTGATGACCTCACCCTCCTTGGCATTCTGCATCTCTTCCGCATACTTGTCCCAAAATACAAGCCTGGCACTGCCGGTTTCATCAGCGCCAATGATGCTCAACACCTTGCCTTCACTACCATCGCTTTTACGGGTGAATGTAGATAAATTGAAAATCTTGCCGATTTTCACCAACAGATTCACATCAAACGCCCCATCCTGAAGGTCATTCAATTTAGCAGTTTGTGACTCAGGCACATCAAAGTCTAGATCATCCATCTCGTGGTCATCAAGGATTCTGATATTCCCCATGCGACCAAGGTTGAGCTCTAGGGCGTCACGCATGCCTTTCTTCACATATGCACCTCTTATCTGAACCACTTCACCAACATTGATTGCTCCTTCAGACACAGCCACTGTCTGGTCATCCCACATGGCGATTCTGATTCTTCCAGTTTCATCCGCAACCACTATGCTGGCGACCTTTCCTTCTCCGCCGCCGGACCGAGAAAATGTTCTGACTGTGCCAACATTAACAACCTTTGCAGTTAGGGCTACGTTCCTAATATCCTCGGATATGTCTTCAATTCTCAAGCGTGCCTTAGGAGATGCCTGATGAAGGTCGATACCAAGTTCACGCGCAACAATCATTGCTGCAGATTCGTCATTAACAACCTCAGGGCCCAATTCCTGGCGTTTATCCTCAATGAACTTCAAGATGTCCTTGCGTTCATACTCGGATTTGTGTTTCAAAATGAGTTGAATTGTTTCTTCAAGCGTGAGCACTTCTATTACCATCCAGCTACTGGGTTGTCGCATCCACTTAATACAACGTTTCAGCTAATGTCCTATAAAGTAGTATGCTCAATCCTGCTGAGCTGTTTGAATAATCCGGTGTCGACACGCCGAAACATAAATGCCCACAACCGACAACAGAGAGATGACAACTTGTGACCGAGTCTGAGCCCAGCTTGCCAAAGCATAGCATCCACTATGCACGCTACTTCGCTGCACTGAATGAAGAAGTTAAGAGAATCTATGCAGTCGCAGGGAGTGCTAGGGCGAAGGGCGTTGATCCCAAAACATTTGTTGAGATTCCACCTGCTTACGACGTAGCTGCTCGTGTTGAGGCCACACTTGATGGACCTGTTGGTGTAGCAAAGCGGATTCGAGAGCTGCAGAAAGATAAGAAGCGCTCAAGAGAAGAGGTAGCCTTTGCAGTCGCAAAGGAGATTGCCATGGGGGATCTGGGCGGCATCATGGATCATGAAAAAGCTGCAGACAAAGCCGTGCGAGTTGCTCTGGCGATACTCACCGAGAGTATCACCGCTGCTCCAATCGAAGGAATTTCGAAGGTTCGAATCAGGGGTTCGGGTCCGGATCAATATCTTGCCATCTATCTTGCAGGGCCCATACGGGCTGCTGGCGGTACAGAGGCCGCTATGACAGTTCTAGTCGCGGACTATGTACGGCAGGTGCTGGAGCTTCCGGCACTCATTGCTACAGAGGAGGAAGTCGAAAGGTCTCTGGAAGAGGTCGAACTCTATGCAAGAGCGGTGCATCTTCAGTATCCAGTGCAGCCAGACCTGATACGGTTAGCATCCTCAAAACTGCCGATAATGTTGACGGGGGAGCCAACGGAGGAGTTCGAGGTATCGGGCAGTCGCGATTTGCCCCGAATAGAAACAAATCGTGTTAGAGGTGGAGCCGTTTTAGTACTCAATGACGGCGTAGTCGGGAGGGCTGCCAAACTCGCTAAAATTGTGAACAGAATGGAGATGCCTGGATGGGAGTGGCTCAATGAATTAGCTGAAAAAACTAGCAAGGCTATGTCACCAGAGGACGAATCAGAGGAGAAGAAACTGGCTCCGAAATCCGAGTATCTAGCAGATGTGATAGGCGGGCGCCCGGTGTTTTCACATCCATCACGAATTGGCGGTTTCAGATTAAGATATGGTCGGTCTCGCAACACAGGATTGGCTGGGGTTGGCGTACATCCTGCTACGATGTTCTTGGTTGACGAGTTCTTGGCTCCCGGGACTCACATCAGAACGGAGCGTCCTGGTAAAGGCTCCATAGTATGTCCCGTAGACACAATCGAAGGCCCTACGGTCCTTCTTCGAGATGGAACAGTTAAACAGGTATTCACTAGTGAAGAGGCTCGCAATCTTCAAGAACAGACCGAACGCATAATCTTTCTCGGCGACATATTGGTTGCACTTGGCGAGTTCCTTGAGAACAACCATCCACTCGTTCCGTCGGGGTATTGCGAGGAATGGTGGTCACATGACCTTGACAAAGCACGCATGAAATTCAAAGAGTCTGAGGTTGAACAACACCTCTCAGGCTCAAACATCACGGCCAGTGATTTATCCGGATTTGTCAGCAATCCTCTCTCAAATATCCCCTCGCCAGAACAAGCACTTCATCTGGCAACATCATTTGGAGTGCCACTTCACCCTAGGTATCTCTATCGTTGGCTTGCATTGAGTGGTGAGGAAACATCGGATCTTAGGGCTTGGCTGTTGAAGAATAAACTGAAAGAGAAAGCCTCCCACAACGGCCGCATAGTCCTTCCAAATGATGTACGATACAAGGAGCTACTCACAAGAGTAGGTATCCCACATTCCCTGAATGAAGATCAAAGTTTGATTCACATCACAGATAGCTCCGCAACAGTTCTAGCGCAATTGGGTGACAAACGTAAATCCCCCAAGGGAAGTAGCGCTCTTGAGGTTCTCAATTCTTGCTCAAAAGTCGAGCTTAGGGATAAGATGGGATTCTCGATCGGGGCGAGAATGGGTCGGCCTGAGAAGGCTGAAGAACGCAGGATGAAGCCTCCTGTTCATGTGTTGTTCCCAGTAGGACGAGCTCTGTCAAGCGAACGACGAGTGGAACGCATTGCCAAGAGCAATGAACACACATCAACACAATGCACTTTCGACGCTGATGGCACTGTAATGAAACCCGCTCTGAGAAGTTCAGGTGTACAGCTTGAACTGGTAGCTAGAGTTTGCACAGGATGCGGGCTTGAAACCTTTGAATCTAGATGTCGCGAATGCGGGTCGCATACTGAAATCCAACCATGGTGTTCGCGTGAAGAGTGCGGCAGCGCAGTAGACGCCACCACTGGAATGTGCCCTTATGGACATGATATGAATCTCATTCGTACCACGAAGAAAATCGCTGTGGACTTCCAAGCGCTCTTAGAAGACATAAAGAAAGATCTTGGTGAGTCCCAAACTTACAATCTTCGAGGGGTCCTAGGGCTGACCAGCGACTTCAAGGTGCCCGAATATCTTGGAAAGGGAGTCTTGCGTGCCAAACATGATGTGTACACCTACCGCGATGGCACGGCACGATTCGACGCCACTGATGCGCCATTGACTCACTTCAAACCTCGGGAGATTGGAGTTTCATTGGGACGTTTGCATGAACTCGGATACAGAACTGATTATCAAGGAGAGCCTTTGGTTTCGGATGAGCAGGTCATTGAGCTCATGGTTCAAGATTTGGTCGTTCCCGAAAACTGTGCGGATTACATGGTTAAGGTTGGTAATTTTGTAGACGATAGCCTTGAGCAGATCTATGGCTTGGATAGATACTACCGGTTCCGCAGTCGTGAGGCCGTAATTGGGCAGTTGGTGATTGGGCTTGCTCCCCATACATCTGCGGGGATAATTGGCAGAATAATTGGGTTCACAAATGCAAGCGTATGCTATGCACATCCTTACTGGCATGCAGCAAAACGAAGGAACTGTGACGGTGATGAAGACGCCCTGATTCTAGTCCTTGATGCACTCATCAACTTCTCTAAAGCCTATCTTCCAAAGGGCAGAGGTGGGTTCATGGATGCTCCCCTTGTCCTGTCTGTGGTTCTAGACCCGAATGAAATCGATGATGAAGCTCACAACATCGAAGTCTGCAATCGATACCCTGCTCAATTTTACAGTATGGTTGCTGAGGCGCAGCACCCTCGAGTAGTCGAGAGTCTTGTAGATATCGTCGCATCACGACTAGACAAAGAGGCACAGTACGAGGGACTCGGCTTCACACATGGCACATCATCAATTGACGATGGCCCGCGCAACTCGAGATACAAGACGCTGGGCAGTATGGTTGAGAAGCTTGATGCACAGCTCAACCTTGCGAAACTCATAGATGCGGTGGACTCGCGGGATGTCGCAGAACGTGTGCTTTCACATCATTTCATTCGTGATATCCGGGGGAATCTTCGGGCATACTCGACGCAGAAAATACAATGCCTGAAATGTCACAGAGTATACAGAAGAGCCCCCCTCTCCGGCTCTTGTGTCTGTGGCGCGAAACTCTCACTCACTGTGAGGCAGAAGAATATCTCAAAGTACCTGGTTGTAGCTGAGCGATTGATTCGTGAACATGGCCTCGGACAGTACTTACAACAACGCCTCAGTCTGATTAACTCATCTTTGGACTCACTGTTCGTATCCGAACAGACATCTCTGTCTGAACAAGCTTCTCCTGCCAGCTTATGATGTCCCTATTCGATCTCGGCTGCTAGCTTCAACAAATCGCGGTCATCTATTATGCCAATAAGATTGCCCGCGGCTGAAAGCACCGGTGCTTGGTCAATGTCATTATTTCTCATTATTTTTACACATTCAGGGATGGTCGTGACTTCGGTTACACTGATTATGTTCTTGGTCATGACCTGTTCCACTGGAACATTGGGCAATTTCAAGAGTCTCTTGGTGACAATCAGAAAGTCCTTAGAGGTCCAACCCCATTCCACAGCTTGCTCGGTCCCGCTGTAGGTTTTAGATATATTGTCCTCGACTGTGATCTCAGACAGCCGTATGTAGTCGCTGACTGATATCACGCCCGCGACCCCTCCAGCTTCGTTGACTACCACAAGGGCATGCTTCCCGGCCATCTCCATAATCATGTATGACAATGGAACCGGAGTCTGATCCCACACTGCAATGACTTGATGATTAACAAAATCTCCGATGCCCTTTTCGTCATATTCTCCGCTCTCTTCTAATAGCGCACCCAAAATGTCAGGTATTGATACAAGCCCCACGAGATTGTCCTTATCTACCACAGGCAATCTCCTGTACTTCTTGTCCCGCATGAGCTTGGCTGCCGTCTTCACATTTGTTCTAGGCGTGACAGTTTCCGGGTCTCTTACCATAAGCATAGCAAGCTGATTCTCGTCCACTTTCCGCAAGAGGTCCGTTCTTGTGACTATTCCCACAAGGGTTTTGGTCCCCTTCTTCACGATAGGGAGGCCGTTGATTTGTTTCTCTGCCATAAGTAGCAAGACATCTTCTCTGGTGCCTGGCACTGATACGAAGACTACGTCTTTCTGCATGCAGTCTGCAACTTTCATTGTTGGAATTACTCCGGTGCAAGATATAGAGTGTCGTTGAACCTGTTAATTTTCGTTGGACAATTGAGATGTCCAGCCTTAACGACAGAACAAGAATATGCTCTTTGCTGACCTTTTATGTTTATCTTTCATTTTAAAATGTTCATCTTCGGACACACTACCAAGGGTTCTTCTTCAGCCCCAGCAAGTAGCTTCCTGCATTACTCACCCAATGAATGACGAGGGTTACGAGGATAAGAATAGCGGGATATGCGGGGTTTGGCTGCAGGAATGGAGCAACAAGAATCAACGCCATCAGTACAAACCCAAGCTGATCAAGCATTGGCGATGGTGCACCACTACGGAGATTGACTCGCCTTTTCAGAAACGAACCAACCAAATCGCCAAGCAAAGCGCCTATCGATAATATCAGGGCGGTTGAAACCCCTGAGAAGAGTATAGCTTCCATGCCTTGTGACACCGTAAGATACTGCACCATATGCAATCTAACGTGTGGGGCAGCAATTGATTGCCCAACTCCAGTAAGAACACCGAAAAGAATGCCTGAAATGAACCCTCTGATAGTCTTGCCGTCCCCGAGGATTCTGTTACCATCTCTAAACAGTAGCCCCGCGTCTATTGGCTTTCCTCCCCCAAAGATAACTGGAGTAGCATTGGCAACCCACGCTGGCAAGCCGAGCCATAGGGCGAGTCCAACTAGGGCCAGTTCTTCGTACATCAGCGTTGCTCCTGTGTCAAATTCTCTTCTGGTTCCATTTCACTGTTTTCTTCTGTGCTACGTTTTGCGGTAAATCCATTCATAGCAAGATACATCACACTCTTCGAGGGCTTGCCCTCAGGTACCAGTCTCTCAACGATTCTTTCTGCTCTGCCCCGCCCGACTCGCAACCGTATGGAATAATCCTCATAAAACTCCATGATGTTCCGGGCGACTGGTTCGAAACCTCGTGATTCATCCATTCGTCCCCTCACTTGATTCAATACCATGACGGCCATATTTCGTTCCTTTGCAAGTCCCTTCAGGATCCCCATCTGTATATTCAGTTCTCTATGTGCTGCGTAATTGATATTCTTGTCCTCAAGGGCGGCTCTGTACAATCTTGTGAGGGTGTCGACGACTACCAGTCTTGTCCCCTCTCGCGAATAAAGGTCGAGGTCATCTATGAGTGTCCCCTGTTCGCTGAAGCTTTTAGGGGAGAGAATGGTCACTAGGCTCTCAATCTCATCAAATTTCTTATTTGTGATCTGCTCAAGCCTTTCGATTGGTGATTCCCCCTCAGAATTCACGTAGACTGTTCCAATATCCAGACGATAGGCCGCGTTTACAAAATGAAGTGCCAAAGTTGTCTTACCAGCCGCCGCTTCACCAAAGGCATGAGTCAAGTATCCAGTGTGTAAGCCTCCATTGAGGATGAGGTCCAATGAAGACACCCCTGTTGGAATAATCAAGGCGGATTTCACCATCTATAGATTCTATCCAACGAGTCTTAAGGATACCCCAGTATGCGTATGTAATGACTCGCAGCGAAGTTGCAATAGCAACAAGAAACCCCAAAACGCTCTATCTTGTTATGGAGGTTCTAAAGGACATAGATTTGGACTTCGTAGTCTGCGAGCTTGGTGGCGCAGAGTGTCAGGCTGCAAAGGTTATCATCACCACAAGTGACGAGGCAAAAGGCCTAGACCCTAAACGAGTAGTCATTGTGGAAGATAATCTTGATGAAGACTCCATGGTGATTGCTTTGATGCTTCACCTTCTGGACATAGAAAAACCAACAAGCCTCGTTGTCGGGGTTGATCCCGGGATGCGATTCGGGTTGGCATTGGTCATAGATGGCAACGTGATTCGGACTAGGATATCCTCCTCACCGGGCAAGGCTGCCCAATTCACCTTACGCTGGCTGGCAGCTGTCAACGACAGCTTCTCTCAGCAGCCCGTGATACGAGTCGGCACTGGATCTAGCATGTTTGCAGCATTCTTTCTTCGAGAAATCATCCTACATGTAGACCGCACTTTGCTGGAGCTGGTTAACGAAGAGAATACCACAACGGTTGGTGAATCGGACAAGTCATCTGCTATTCTGATTGCCATGCGTCAAGGTCGGCCGGTGAAAGAATTGGATGATATCTTTGAAATCCGCGAAAGCCATGTGCAATCATTGAAACATTTGGTTCTCGATATCACCAATGGAAATAGACGTGTTTCCACAGCTGATGCACAAGCGGTGCTGCAGGGTGACAAATCATTAGAATGGTTACTGGACGCCACTGGCTAATTGCTGAAGAAAGCCTCCACCTGTTGAGCCACCATGTCTGGGCTGTCAGGCATCACTTGTGTGACCTCATCTAGCCATTTGGGCATAAATCGCCGGAGGTAACTTGTTGCAAATCGTTGATCCAAGAGAACAATAACTCCGCGATCTTCGAGTCGCCGAACTGGTCGACCAGCCGCCTGAACCGCTCGAGTCATTGATGGCAAGACATAGGCATAGTCCCTTCCTCTGCGATTAAAGCGCTTGTCGAAATATTGAATCAGTGCATCCGTTCGAGGGGTTGGCCTGGCATAAGGCACCCCCACAACGATGACACTCTCCATTGTGGAACCTGGGAAGTCACCTCCCTCTGAGTTGCGCCCTCCTTGCACTCCCAACAGGACGGCACCTCCCATGTCACCTCTTGCTTTGAATTCCTCTATCAGGGTGTCGTTGTCACTAGTCTTCATCCCCTGCTTCTCTGAATAGAGCTTCTTCCGCAACCTTTTCTCCAATCCTGCTCTGAGAAGGGCACCCCCCACAGCATAGCTTGTGGTGAAAATACCAGTGTTACCTGGCGTAGCGTGAGCAACAGCAACACAGTGGTCAACCATGCGACTGAATAGAGCATCAGACCGTGTCTTGTAGGAAGTACCAACACCTTCGACAATCATCGCCAACCTGTTTCGTTTGGCGAACGGGTTATGGAATGTCAATTTGGCAGTTTCAGGACCAAATCCTATCATCTCAGAAAAGGCATCGAGAGGGGAGAGAGTCCCAGAGATTGCAACTGAACTACGCACCATTCTGAGTATTGGATTCGTGATTACAGTTGGGTCAAGTGCCACAAGATCAAGCGAAACTCTTCTACTCTCTCTACTAGTCCGAGCTGACGCAATCATGAAAGTGTAGTCTTCTCTTTCCGAATAATCAACCCACTTCAGCATGAAGTCAGCAACTCTGTGAATTGTGGACCTAGGGAACTTGCCCGCCTTCAGAAGACCTCGGCGTATACTTGCTCCCGTGTCTTTCATATGTGTGATAACTTCGTCTTCCGGTTCCATTCCAGCCTCCATAAGCGCAATCTCAAAGATGACCTCCGGATCTACTATCTTCTCGTCGTCTTCTTTCATCTCTGTTGAATGCTCCAGGATGATTTTTGCAAGCTCTCTGCAGAAATCCTTGGACACAGTATCGTGGTAAGTCGTCGCCTCACGAATGGCTTGTCTTATCGTTCCCACGGGCAGCGAATCGCTAGCAGAACTTAGGGCTGTAGACGGTATATTGTGCGCTTCATCTTGAATTAAAACAACTTTTCCAAGAGGTGTTTCAAGTTCAGGCATGAACGCTTCCATAACAAACGGATCAAACACGTAGAGGTAGGAGAGGGCAACAACATCAACGGCTTTGGCTAGCTTCTTGGCTAGTTCGTATGGGCAGAAAGTGCGCTTCTTGGCGATTCTGACTATGTCCGGCGCCGTGAGAACTCCTGAGGGCATAATGTCAAGAACGCTCGCAGAATCCACTGCTTTCTTGATTCTCTCGTAGTACGCGCATTTTCCTGTCGCCTTCAACTGTCCACATACCTCGCTGATGGGCGCGAGAAAGCCCGCATTCTCAAGAACGAAAGGATTGAGACACATATGGCGCCTTCCTCTGAAAGAAACCCCAGTTACACCTTGCTTCTTCGATATCGCGTCAAGCTCTTCCATGACCCGATCTAGCTGTCTGTGCGTCCGTGCACAATAGAGCACTTTCCCATTGTTTTCCAAAACCCATGGTAGAACTCCACATAATGTCACACAGGTCTTTCCAAATCCATTTGGCGCCTCGCAGACGATATCGTGTCCGCTTCTGACCTTGTCATTAATCTGATCCATCATTTCTTCTTGGCCTTTGCGAGGCTCATCATATGGAAAGAGGTCCATTGGAGCGGATTGTTCAGTCATGAAGATTCCAACGAAATCAGCAGTGTTACTATTGATAACGATGTTGCTTGGCTTGCATGAATTCGCCTGCCATCGTATCTGTTTATTACCTCATTGAGCATTACAGCATCCGGCGATAGAAATGAGTCTGGAGGACATCAGGGAATTCGAATCCGAGTTCTCACAGGGTAAGCTCAGGGGTAGGGTAATTGACCTTGAGAACGGCTTACTGCTTCTCTTGTCTGACTCGGAAAGGTTCCGAATATCTCTCTCAGCTGTGGCAATTCCACCAGCTCATGGACGTAAAGAGCCCGTTTCCACTGGCTTTCTCTCGACGGGTCTAGATGCAACGCTTGTACGCACTATAGCTGAGAGAGTTGCAGCATGGACCAATCAGACATGCATGCTAGTCATAGCGGTGAATGGTCTAAACAGGGAACTGATGATGGAAATTATTACCATCTTGAAGAACTACCTTGTGACATAAGATGTTCAGCTATTTCGCGCACCCACATGCCCGTTTCGTCTAGTTCTTGCACGCGCTTCAGGTACTCATCCCAGTCTATCTCAAGTGCGTGTTCCCAATCACCAAAAACGGCTCGCAGATTATCAAGCGCGTGTCTGTGATACAAACAGAGTTCTGAGTCCTGTGCGACTTCACGACCGCATACCGGACACACATTCACTTGCTCTTTCCTCCCATTTTGCGCTTAGCATGGCTCCTTCTACGTTTCTCAAGCTCCTCAAGGTCTTCCCGGCGGCCAGGACATTTAGCCCAGTTGATGCAGGTTTCCCATGCCCTTCTTCTAGAGGTGATTTTAATCATCTTATGTCCACAATGCGGACACATTTTGTCCAGTGGAGATATTTCGCCTCTTTGAGGCAGTGAGTATGTTTGTTCACATCTCCCTTCCTTATAGTTCGAGCAGCCTAGAAACCGCTTTCCCGTCTTTGATGAAGTTATAATGCTCAACGTTCCTACATCACAAGTTGGGCATGGTCCAATCTCTTGTTTTTCCTTCCAGTATCTTTGAAGACCACTAACCAATGTATTTCCTATTGCTGTTTCCATCGCCCTGAATCGCTCAAGGATTTTGAGAAGTTCTCTCTTGGCGTCCACCAGTACTTGCTCTCTATCAGTATCCCCATCTTGAATACCCTCCATTTGTTTCTCAAGATGTAGAGTTAACTCAACAGATAGCATCTCAGGTACATACTGTTCCAAGGTTTCGAAGAGTGCATAGCCTAAAGTCGATAGTTCGAATCTGTCATTCAAGACATACCCTCTTGATCTGATAGAATCGGCAATTCTTGATCGAGTTGATTTTGTACCCAAATTCTCTCTCTCAAGAGCTTTGAGCAGGCTCGAGGGATTGTAACGTGGAACCGGGGAGGTCTGCTTGTCAGTTACATGTACAGAAGTAAGTTGTATCAAATCTCCTTGCTTTATCGGTGGAAATTCCTTCTCATTTGCAGTCGCATATGGCTGGTAATACTCCATCCAACCCTGCTTCAGCACTCTGAGCCCTCGAACATGGAATAGATAGTTGTTGCACCTGACGTCAGCTCTGCGGCTCTCCTTGACAGATGGCTCTCCAAAGAGAGCAAGGAATCGTCGAACGATTAAATCGAAGACTTTCTTCTCGCTGGGAGTGAGTCGACGAGGGGGCTTAACTCCTGTGGGATGTATCGCTGGATGTGCCGGGTCATCCTTCTTACCTTGAACAGGCGTGAGCATTCCAGCATCAAGCACACGTTTAGCTAGAGCGCCATATTGCTTGAAACCGCTGAGTTCATGGAGTATCTCCTTCACATCAACACTCGCTGGTATTTTCTGACTACTGGTACGTGGGTATGAGATCAGAGCATCCAAGTAGAGTTTCTGTGCAAGAACGAGCGTTCTACTAGGCTTGAACCCGAAGTGTCTGTATGACTCTGCTTGGAGACCGCTCAGATTGAACGGAATAGGCGGTCGATGTGTGCTTTTCTTCTTCTCAACTGAATCAACATGTGCTTGCTTCTCCTGAAGTTCACTACCAATTGCATCGGCCTCTTTCTTGATATCGATTCGTTTTCTAGAGTACTCCAGTTCAATTTTGGCTCCTTCGTGATCGCCCACGGCCTTTATAGTCCAGAATGGGACCGGCACGAAGAGGTTGATATCCTGCTCTCTTTTCGCCACAAATGCAAGTGTGGGACCCTGAACTCTACCAGTTGAAACTATCTTGAACCAGCCTGCAGTACTCTTGATTGCAAGAGTCAGGGCACGTGTGAGGTTTACTCCATAGAGCCAATCGACCTCGTGCCGAACCTTACCCGCTTCTATCAGGGGGAATTCCAACATTGGCGACATATTCTCATAGGCACTTTCTAGATCCTTGGCTGTCAGTGATGAGAAGATCATTCTCTTCGCATTTGCAGGATCCGTTCCACACGCATACTTCACAGTCAGATAGCCAATCAGGCTCCCCTCAATGTCGAAATCAGTAGCTACTACAAATTCATCCGCTTCTTTTGCAAGCCTCTTGATCAACTTGATGATTGGCTTGATTCCTGTCGCTTTCTTAACGACTTCATATTTCGGAACCCATTCTGTTTCGAGTCTAGGATATGTCCACCCTTTCTCTGTCTGGCGGAGATCATACAAGTGCCCTAGTGCGTAGGCTACAACGAGGGTGTCCTTACCTCTCTTGAATTCGTAGTATGAAACTCGCCCCTTCTTGACTTCACCCAAAGACCCCTGTTGACTCAACGCTTCAGCGATTCGTTTCGCGGCGGTGGGCTTTTCAGAGATAATCAAAACTCTCGACAGTTTGATTCGCCTCTCTCGAATCTGGTGGAATAAACCAGTTCAATCTAGTGATGTTTGGGCTAGTACGAATGTGCATTTCACGATAGTCTTAAAAGCAGACCGCCAAACGGCACCTTTCGAGGTCGAACAGATGAAACCATGGTGGCCGCGATTCATAGTCAAACCACGTGTGCGACTTGCTAGGCCGCATTTCGGGATGCCCGCACGGCCTCCAGATATTCTTGTATTTAGTGTGTTTTTCTTTGCCATACTGTTCGTTCTCGGCGGAAACATCTACACTCTGGTGAAAGCCCCCCCAGCCATAGCAACTGGCCCGAACAGTGAACCCATCATAGTCTACCCGGCCCTCGACGTCCAGCTGGGGCTGGAAGGCATGGTAGCTTCAGTTGTCATAATGATTGGAGTCATTGGTCTGGGGCTAATCTATTACAGTTCTAGATACGTTTTCCAACCAAATTACGCAATGCGTCTAATGGCTCTTGGAGTGATTCTGGCTGGAGCAGCTTTTCTCATTATTACCTATCTTATGATGCTAAAATCTCCAAGTAGACAGGGCATCAATCCAATGCTCGATATAGTCCGGACCTTAGCCTAATACGTGGTACTCTATCTTGCTGCTCGACATCAGACGAGTCAAGAGTTCCTCTGCAATCTGAAGCTTAATCCTCTTCCGCTTACCGGCACGGAAATTCCCATCGCGATTGGGTTTTGACCACTTGCCTACGGTTGTCCCGAAATCCATCCCCGCAAGTACTATGCGTCTTGGTGCATTCTGGGCAATGATGTGACAAGCTCTATCTCCGTCAGTGAAGCCACCCCAGAGAAATACATTGTTTGTGGGTTCGACCTGGGTGCTTCCTAATATCTTCCCTAAACTGGGAACCGACTTTCTCACTGTTTCCATGTTGTCACCATGAGCATGAACAATGGCTAGGGTGCCACGCTCTACTGTATTCCTAATATGCTCAATTCGTCCATCAAGGTCAGTCACAATAATGTCACAGTTTAGTCCCACATTCACAAACGCTGATATCGCTCCATCCGCAGCAACGTATACGGCATTATCAAATTTCTTTGATTCAATCACAGTTTCAAGATGTCGCTCTAGAGAAGGGCCCGCTCCGCATACTATTACTGTGCGTTCACTAACAAGCTCCCTCAGGTCACGAAGTAGCGGTTCAGGGTCTATATTCTCAAGCAGGTCTGTGAGTAGGGCTGTAGCCCTCCGATCTGCTTGAACATCAAGCCCAAGTCTATCAACGATATCCAGATAGAATGGCTTCCACTCTTCCCATCGCATCTGGAACTACTCCGCGCTCTCCCGATTCTCGCTTTCTGCAGATACTCTCCTCAGTGCCTTTCCTACTTTTGCAGCAATCTTGCCCTCTTCCACATCGTGTGTACGAATTAAGTTGGCGCCATTCGCTACAGCTACAGATGTAGCTGCGATGGTACCCGTGAGTCTTTTACTAGGATCTGACTGATCGAGTAGATCTCCAATAAACGCTTTCCTCGAAACACCAACAAGCACAGGGTGTCCCAGACTGCAAAATCTATCCAGCTCTCTGATAATTTCCAGATCCACCTCTGATGGCTTGCCAAATCCAATACCCGGGTCAATAATGATTTTTTCTTGC
>WTCK01000240.1 GCA_013138615.1 Candidatus Thorarchaeota archaeon
ATTGACCCGAGGACGCCCGCCCCACTCAGCATCAAGATTCGGGGAATGTGGACGCAAGACGCCCCTTAGCGTTTCGACAGACTCGAAGTCAGGAAGAATAGCGACATGATGAATCGCCTCCTGATCCTCTATCTCCACCGTTAGAATGAATGCGATTGAACCTGTGGTCAGAATTCCGTTCTTCTCTTTTAGATGAGTTCTAAGATGGTCAAGCCAATCGGGCTGGGTCGCATCGCCGGTGCCAAGAACTGCAAGGCCCTTCTCAATTGCACCTTGGGTAAGCGCTGGAATGGTCATATGCTTGCTTACGCCTATTGAGTGAAGCGAGTGAATGTGCAGGTCGACGTCATATTCTTCCATGCGCCACATCTGTCTCCTCAGATGTTCACGAGGACCTTCGTTACGTCTGGCTGATTGGCGTGCTCGAAAGCCTTGGAACCGTCCTCGAGAGTAAACTGCTTGCTGACCAATCGATTTACCTCGATTCTGCCTTTGGATAGCATGTCCAATGCCTTGCTGTATGGACCTCTACTGGTACCAACGACTCTAATCTCACGATTTACAATCTCAGTGGCATTGATCTGAACGTCGTGGCCGTGCATACTCTTGAGCGCGATTGCCCCGCGGCTCCTCACGATTTCGAGCGCCATTGTGAACCCGTCGGGAGTGCCTGTAGCTTCAACAACTAAAGCCGGGCCTGCTCCGGAAGTAGCTTCCAGAACTGCCTTCTTCCAATCCGTTTCTTCCGTGTTAATCGTGTGTGTGAGGCCAAGCTGTCTTCCGATGCCTAGTTGGTAACGGTTGCGATCCAACAAGAGGACGTCAGCACCGGTGGCGTCGTATATCTGAGAAATGAGCAAACCTAGCTTGCCACTTCCGATAACTAAGACAGATTCCCCACGCTCGACAGGAGAATCGATTTGAGTCTGAATAGCCGAAGCTAAGGGCTCAACAAAAGTGCCAGCTAACATATCTACACCGTCTGGGAGTAGATGGATTAGGTCGGCTGGTACACTAAGGTATTCTCTCATCCCTCCGTCTACCGTGAATCCAAGAGTTTGCTTTGTGAGACAGAGATGCTTGAGGGTTTTTTTGCAGTACCAGCAGCGACCGCAAGCCAGATCTACTTCAGTCGTTACCATAGCCCCGGGTGCAAACTCAGGCACGGAGCTTTCGTGTATAACCCCGGCAATCTCACGTCCGAGGATTATTGGCAAGGGTGCGTCGAGGTCACCCTTCCAAATTGCAAGGTCAGTACCACTAATCCCCACTGACCTGACCTCTATTCTCACATCTCCGGGCATAAGCGGCGTGATAGGTGTGTCAGCCACCTGCAAACCATCGCGTGTCAGGACAAGAGATTGCATAGTTACACCCTCACCTAAGAAACTGGTTCCTTACCAACACAATAAACCCTTCGATTATGTCGAATTTGGAATTATCGCTTAAGAGTATTCAGTAGAGAGTTTCACTTATCTGGTGCCGATATTAGTAGCTGCTGTGAAAAAGGAGGCCAAGGTTAGTGGTTCGCTTTGGAATTGAGTTCGTGCCTGACAAGCCAATAGACAAGATAGTTCATTGGGCCAAGCTCGCTGAGAAGAACGGCTTCGACATCGTCTGGCTCACAGACCACTACAATAATCGCAATGTATGGTCAGCATTGACTGTAATTGCATTGAACACGAGCAGGGTCATCATAGGTCCAGGGGTTTCGAATCCATATCACATGAGCCCAGCCCTCTCAGCATCGGCAGCGGTCACGCTCAATGAGATAAGCAACGGACGAGCGGCAATAGGCTTTGGTGCAGGAGATAAGACTACACTCAACAGCATAGGCATCGATTGGGTTAAGCCGGTTTCAGCTGTTGTTGAGTGCATACAGTATGTTAGGGCACTGACGGAAGGACAAACATTCACACTAGACGGGAAAGCCTTCAAGGTCAAGGGAGCTAAACTGAACATCGTGAAGCGCATGGCTGTACTTGATGACAAGGGTAATCCTAGACTTATGGATGGGAAACCTATCAAACGCGGACCGAAGATACCAATCTATGCAGGCGCACAGGGAGCCCAGATGCTGAAACGCACCGCGATGGTCGCAGATGGAATCCTCATCAATGCTAGTCATCCGAAGGATTTCAAGATCGCATTGGAGAAGATAAGAGAGGGAGCCGAAGAGGCCGGTCGTGATCTCTCCGAAATAGATGTCGGGGCGTATGCTGCTTGCAGCATTGGAGAAACGTATGACGAAGCGTTGAAGGGGGACCTGAAGATTGTCGTTGCATTCATAGTTGCCAGTTCCCCGGAAGTGATTCTAAAGAGATACGGAATTGATGCAGATTCCTGCAAGCGTGTCAGGAAACTCCTTGGGGAGGGTAACTTCAAGGAGTTGCCCAAAGCAATCTCCGAAAGAATGCTGGACGCTTTCTCGATAGTGGGAGATAGCAAGCAATGTATCAGGCGCATAGAGGACTTAGTGAAGGCGGGAGTGACTCAAATGGTAATAGGCTCGCCAATAGGGCCAGACAAGTCAAACGCCATAAAACAGATCGGACGTGACATCATCCCACACTTCAAGGCGAAGTGACTCCGCGATACGCGTTCATACTCAAGTAGCTCAATGACTTACATGGGAAGGAAACCCTTTTGTGAGTGAAGTTACAAAATCGGATGGTCAAGACATGTCCACTCTTAGCCTGAAAAAGCACGGAACTGGCATAGTTCTAGAGTATGGAAAAGTAAAGCTTGCACTTGACACTGGAGTGCAGGGGGCAACGACTCTTCTATCTCATTCACACACAGACCATATTGGCAGGCTTGACAGAGCGGACCAAGTCATTGGAACCAAAGGAACTTTTGACACCTATTCTGCGCGAGGAGGAAAACGGCCTGCTAATCGAATCGTAGTTGAATATGAGCAGATGACAGTTCTCAAGGGAGTTAACGTCACAGCTATCAATGCAGGTCATGTGCTTGGCTCAACAATGTTCCTAATCGAATTTGAAGCCGGTTTGCGGGCATTGTTTACGGGCGATTTCAATGTCGTTGATAGCATCGTGCACGAACGTGCTCATCCCGTCAAGGCAGATGTATTGATCACTGAAGCGACCTACGGTTCACCCTCTTGGATTTTTCCAAGCAGAATCGAAACACATGAGAATATCGTGAAGGCCGCAGCCAATAGTCTTGCCGAAGGCGTTAACCCGCTATTCAATGCATATTCATTGGGAAAAGCCCAAGAAGTAATCGCTCTTCTCCAGGATCGAGGGATAAGCGTGGTTTCAGGAAACCGTAGCATTGACGAAGTATGCAAAGTATACAACCGTCATGGATTTGATCTAAAACAGATTCCCATCACTTCGAAAGACTTTGGCAATCTAATTGAGAGGGGCTGCGCAATCGTGACTTCTTCACCTCGACACACTGAAGCGCATATTCGAAGGATGCATGGAAAGATGGAGAGCAGAGCGATTATGGACAGAATGAAGCCCTATTCTCTTTCAGGTTGGACGCTTGGCAAGTTCAGACTACGCGGTTTCCCTTTGAGCGCACATTCAGACTTTCTAGGACTCTTGAAATTCGCCAAGGATGTTGATCCCAAAGTCGTCTATTGTTTCACAGAAAACGCGCGTGAGTTCTCAGGACATCTTGCAGAGGCGGGGTTGAATGCAGTACCACTGGAGTAGGTGAGTAGCTTGTTGAATGAACTCTCTGAATTGGTTGAACCTGTCCATGCTGAGTCATTCTTCTCAGTATCACGGACAGGAGAGATACACGAGAGACTCTCCTACGAGTATGCTGACGCAGAAGGATACTATCGAAAAGTAGTTCGCGATCAGAACCTTCTAGCAAAGGAGGTTCAAAAGCTGGCGGCGAACATGCAATTCTATCTCGATAAGGAGCGCGTCGAGATTAACGATGAAAGAGTTAAGTCAAAGGTCAGCATGTGCGACATCTTTCCCAAGGGTGCGACAGAGGTAGTTGCAGTTGTGTTTCTCATAGATTTCACTGGCAAGTTCAACCCAAGCAAGAACAAAATTGTCACGTGGCTTGAAGAGGAAACCGCACCCTATGACTTTGAAATTCAATGGCGATTCCCTTTGGGAACTCACATTATCGAGATTGATACCCTACTTGAGTACGAAATTTACGATGACATAGTGACACTATGGGCTACTGAGGGACAGGATGTCGGAGGTTATGAGCGAATGGAGTTCATGCTGCCGGAGGTGTCGCTTGATGCAGATTGATAGCCTATTCGGTATCATAGGACTGTCATTAGTCATCATGGGCATCTTGGTCATTCTTCTGGGCATGACCTTGATGATGCGTGAATCGGACCAAGGAAACACAGAAACCCGTAGAGAAAGCAAGGGCATAATCCTGTTGGGGCCGATACCAATCGTCTGGGGTTACGGGAAAAAGGGGTGGGCTGTAGCAATCATAGTGGGGATCATGCTCGTCCTTCTATGGATCCTATTCCGTGGCTAGTCGAAACGGTGAATTCTTGGACATTATATTATCGAATGTGGGTATTACCTATGGAGTACGAAGCCTCATAGATGAAGAATAGCTCTAATTATTGGAGACAAACTCTCATGATATTCAAATGCAGAAACTGCGGTGACACATCAGCCGACATCGATATGGTACTCGATGGCACTTGCCATTGTGGATGTACCCACTTCCAGTTGTCTTCTGAAGACGTACCCGGTGTATCCACGGAGATTTCACAGAAAGAGCAGATACGAAGAGACCTACATCTCTGGGTAGACCTCAACCTAGATTCTATGGAGTCAAGTGATATCGGAAGTATCCGAGTCGCTTTCGAGTGCGAGAAACCAAAAATGGCATGAATGCATGCATTCTATTTTTCAGGCGTTTTCGAATTTAGGGGGCGCTCTATTCGGGAGATTTGCCCCTCTATTTCTTCTTTGATATCGGTTTCGCCAGCAACGGCAGCGATTCTCTGGACTGCTTTAAGACTGTGAATCAAAGTATCTAACCATGAGAAGAGGTCTCCAGGGTAAACCCACAGCTCGTATTTCTCCTGCAATTTCTGGGCAATACCTAGCGGATTAAGCCCTTTCTTCCTGGCGTCCACAATCCATCTACCCAGCTTGATGCGACCGTGGTTACACTCTGGAAAATCCCGGCAGCCGCATCCAAAGAAATCCAAGGTCCATCGCCCGAACAACTCAAACACCCACTTCGGAAGTCTAGTTGCACCTCCACGTGGCTGTTTCATATCAGTCAGGTCTGCAAACACACCTGAGAAAAGGCGCGTTGGCATGTGGGTTCTGAATGCTGAATTAATCTCGCTCTGAAGCTTGGGACTGAGATAGACATTCTCGAAGGGGTCAAGCAGGATGGCGATATCGAGCACGTCCATTGAGGTCACTTGCTTCTGAACTTCAAATCCAGAAGTAGGTGTGAGGAATGACACGGATGTTGCTCGCCCCAGAGCGGTTGGATGTGCGCCACCCTCGCGAACACGAATCATATGT
>WTCK01000107.1 GCA_013138615.1 Candidatus Thorarchaeota archaeon
GTCCTCGAAATCTTGGGCTTCGATGAGGAGCTGATGACAAAACACGTGAAAAAGCTCTCGGGCGGTGAACGCAAGAGAGTATCCATCTGCCTGGGAATGATTCACGACCCACCAGTGCTGTTGCTTGACGAGCCAACGACAGGTCTCGATGCGCATCTGCGCCACGAAACCCTAAACTACCTGAAGAGACTAAACTATGAGCTCGGCACAACAATGGTGATTATCAGCCACGATCTTGAGATTGTCGACTACTGTACACGAGTATGTCTTCTTGAGGAGGGGCTCGTGAGTCAGTTTGGAACGCCAGATGAACTCATCTCAACTCTGCCAGGACAGGGTGAGAGTCTACTAGTCGTTCTTGGCAGCAGGTCGCCGGCTATGCTCGATCTTCTCGGGAAGATTCCCGGCGTGAAATACATGGCAAGAGTTGGCCGGCAATCGGTGAAACTCTTCGTAGATAATCCAAGTCAAGAGCTTGTTCCGCTCATTGAAACACTTAATGAAATGAAGATACCCTTCGATGAAGTTAGTCTTGTCGAGGCGGACTTCTTTGATTTCTTCCAAGTAAAGCCATTCAGACAGACAGACCAAACAGGAGAGGTTGAGGTATGAAACCCTATCATCTAATTCTAGGAATAGTAATAGCGTGTGCATTCGTGGGTATGCACACCACTGCAGGGGATACCTCCATGGACCTAGCTGCGTTTGACCTCGGACGGACGCCGCTGCACCTCTCTGATATCGCAGAATTCGACGTTGCTGAAGCCTGGACTAACACGACAGGAGCACAAGTCATCGATCTTGTGGTCGATAACTTCGACGCGGACGCCTATAATGAAGTGGCAGTGCTAACGGCTAATGGCTCATTGTACCTCTTTGATGATGACGGAACCCTGCTTTGGCAGGCTGATCTTGGGATAACCCCGCATGTGCTGGCGCCCATTGCGGTTGATGCTGGCACAACGATGGAATTGCTCGTGGGGACAACAGAGGGCTTCAAGGTCATCGCTGCGGACCAGACCGTCCTTGTTAACATAATCCTAGGAAATGATGTCAGAGCTGTTGTGGCTGCTGACCTTGATGGCGACGGGGAGGACGAAGCTGTGGTCGGCTGTGACGATAATCGTGTGTACGCTTATGAAACCAACTCGATCCAGCTCTGGAACTATACAAGCAACGGACCCATTTGTGCAGTCGCTGCTGGCGATGTCCATGGTGGCGCCGCTGATGAAGTCCTTGCGGGCTCCGAGATTGGCAGATTTACCCTCCTGAACAGCACCGGTACTGTGGCGTTCGAGAGACTGACCTCGAGTGCAGTCTGCGTACTTGGCATCGGCGACCTCGCAGATACAGTTGCGCGTGAAGTGGTCTTCGGGACCAGCCAGGGTGATGTGTACGTTTACTTCAGCAATGATACGTTAGTATACTCTTTCTCGGTAGACGGGGCGATAGCGGGGTTGGAGGTGGATGCATTAGTCGCAGGGGCGAAGGAAGAGCTCGCGGTTGGAACCTCTTTGAACGAACTGCGCATCTACAACTCCTCAGGTGCACTTCAGTGGAACTACACAATGGGTGGACAGGTCGCTGAGGTTCACTTCCTCAATGTGGGAGGAACGGTCGATTACCAAGCGCTTGTTAGCTATCAGGGTGGAATCGCACTATACAACTCGACCGGCCACGAAATCGAGCAGACATCTCTCCTTGGCTATTCGGGCGCTGTGGACTTCGGAGACCTCGATAACAACGGCAAACACGAGTACGCCATCGGCGACAACAGCGGGCTTGTTAGGACCTATGGACTCGACCTGGATGGAGATGGCCTTGCAGATGCACGCGAGAACAGCATAGGGACGCTTGTAAATGACTCAGACACAGATAACGAAGGCCTCCTAGATGGGGAAGAGGTGCTGACGTATGGTACTGATCCTCTCTTGCCAGATTCTGATGGGGATAAGCTATCCGACTTCGCTGAGGTGATAACTTACAGTACGGATCCACTCGATGCGGATTCAGATGACGATTTGTTAACAGATTGGCAAGAGATCTACCTTGGAACCAATCCAAACCAAGCAGACTCGGATTTGGATGGCCTAGATGACTACGAAGAGAATAACATCACTACCACGGACCCGAATGTGGTTGACACTGATGAGGATGGGATAAACGACGCGCTGGACGACAATGACGGCGATGTGCTCACGAACATTCAGGAGGTTCGGCTAACCCTCACAGACCCCAACAATGTCGATACGAACGCGCCGTGGGGAGTTTCAGACTACTATGACGATGAGGACTCCGATAACCTCGCTAACTGGAAGGAGATTGAGGTGGGGTCAGATCCACTTGACCCCGATTCGGATGACGATTTACTTCTCGATGGGGAAGAAGTGAAGACTTGGAAGACAAGCCCAATAGACTCAGATTCGGATGATGATCAGCTCACAGACTACGAAGAAGTGATGATTGTTGGCTCCGATCCAAACGAGAGCGATACAGACGGCGATGGCTTGGACGACTACGCTGAGTACGTCACGTACGGAACTAATGCCTCTGCGCCAGATACAGACCTAGACGGGCTAAACGACGGACTGGAGATTAACGTCTACAATACCAATGCCACAAATCCTGACACTGACGGGGATGGCTTGAACGATGGCGACGAAGTCAATATCTGGGGAACCGACCCTAACATCGTTGATACTGACCTCGATGGACTCAGCGATTTCGATGAAGTCACGATGCATTTCACAAATGCAACTCTAAC
>WTCK01000131.1 GCA_013138615.1 Candidatus Thorarchaeota archaeon
ACTTTGCACATAGACTGTAATCCGTCCTAGTAGCTCCCATTGCATTCCAAATGCGTTGTGGATAGCTCAAGGTCAAAAGCCCGGAGTTTCCGACGTAATCCAGCAGTAGTACTGATTCTGGACCATGCGTTTCAATTGTTTCACGTAGTTTTTCAGTAGTTGCATTGAGCGCGTCGTTCCAAGAGATTTTCTTGAATGATTTGCACGGTTTCGCATCTTTGCGGCTGTGCGGGTATAGAATTCGATTCGTGTAGACCCGGTCCCCATCTTTGGCGGCCCTAGGACAAGTAATGCCTCTGGTAATGGGGTGTGAAATGTCAGCCTTGACTGAGGTAATTACTCCTTTCGCGTCGACTGTCACTTTGAGGAAGCAATTGTCATAACAGTCACGTGGACAGACCACTTGATGTTCCCGAGAAGCCATTTTACATCACTCGGTTAGTATTCTTTCTTCTCCGACCTTTTAAGACACGGCTAAACCTCTCTTATCTCTTCTCCATTAATGGTAGGAATTGGAGGGTTTGAAAAGGAGAATGGCGGGCGCGCCAGGATTTGAACCTGGGACGTCCAACTTCGAAGGCTGGCGCCCTATCCAGACTAGACTACGCGCCCTGAATTCACTCTAGCTCTGCTTGAACGACTCTTAAGGACTTCTATGCTGCAGCGTGGTCAGCGATGCACTAGCTCCAGCTCGTCAATTGAGTTTGATCTTCTGGCTTAGCATACTTTCCTTACTACTGGAATGTACTTCAAGACGGTTCCAGCATCAGACCGGGATTTGTAGCATTCGGCTTGATAAGTTCTTCAAGCGGATTGCCGTAAAGATGAATTTCCTTCATTTGAGAGTATTGGGACAAAGGCCTCAAATCAACACTTCGTAGCTCGTTGTAGGCTAGATTGAGACCTCTCAGAGTTTCTATCCGTCCGATTGGCTCGAGATCAATTTCCTGCAGTTTGTTCTTGAATAGAATCAGAGAGTAGAACTTGAAGCATCCTTGGAGTGAAGTCAGATCTATCTCGGATAACTGGTTATCACTGAGATTCAATGTAGCTAAACTACGACAGGATTTGAGAGGTGTCAGGTCGATTGTCTTGAGTTGGTTCTTGTTGATTGAAAGCATCTGCAGATTCCGACATGAAGCCAAAGGTGTGAGATCTACTTGGGATAGATTGTTGAAAGCCAATGAAAGCAATTGCAGTTCAATGCATTCAGTCAGGAATGCGAGATCTACCTCATCCAACCCAACATTGGTGAGTCTAAGTGTCTTCAGACCTGTACAATGTTGAAGAGGGGCAAAATTCAGCTCTGTTAGTGGATTGTATGATAGTGACAGTTTTTTGAGATTCTTGAGCTTGCTTAGCGGGCTGAGGTCCATTGTTGCTAATGCGTTATGACTAAGGTCTAAGGATTCAAGTTGATTGTACTGGCTGAGAGGGCTTAGGTCAAGTTTCTCCAAATGATTCCGGGAGAGATTCAGTGATTCCAATGCCGAAAACTTGCAAAATATCGACAATTCTAAGGAAACTATGCCCATTTCTGATAGATTGACCTTGGTTTCATCTTCGTTGAATGATACATGGTTGCTTTCCCCATCAATGGTCCGAAACTCAACAAGAACACTGCTCAAAAGCTCAGCACTTTCCTTACGTTTCTTGAACATTCCAGGTAATTTCTCTCCGGGAACCTACATTCATGATTCAAACATTTTGCGCATTCTGTTTTCGTTTGGACTCTTAACGACGCCCTTGTCTGTGATGATTGCTGTGATGAGCTCAGGTGGTGTCGTGTCAAATGCGGGGTTGTATACTTTGGCAGATGGAACCGTGATATACTCGCCGTTTATCATTCGAACTTCATTCCCATTACGCTCCTCGATTTCAATATCATCTGAGCTAGTTTGCATGTCAATTGTGGACATCGGAGCTGCAACGTAGAACGGTATGTTGTGGTATTTCGCGGTGATTGCCATTGTGTATGTTCCGATCTTGTTGGTCACATGACCCGTTCTTAGTATCCTATCGGCGCCCACCACACAACAATCAATTCGCCCTTCACGAAACACTGTACCGATCATGCCATCTGTGATGAGTGTTGTATCTATTCCGTCCTCCATCAATTCGAACACAGTCAGTCTGGCACCCTGTTGTCTGGGTCGAGTTTCAGCTGCATAGACTTTGATGTTTCCACCATACTTCTCGTGAGCCACGCGAATTACTGCGCCTACTGTACCAAGATGTACCGTCGCAAGAGACCCTGCATTGCATATCGTCTGAATCGTGAAACCGGGCTTGATCAGAGGTAACGCATGCTCACCTATGCTTCTGCACATGCGAATATCTTCTTCAGCGATTTCTTTGGCTTCATCAACTAGAGTTTTGACTATGTCATCAACATTCCCTTCGTTGTTTCGTGCCACCTTGAGCATACGTGATGTGGCCCAAGTGAGATTAACAGCCGTTGGTCGTGTGTTCAATGTTACAGCAGCCTTCTCGAGAAAATCGAGTAGCTCGTCTTTTGTTTTTGATTTGCTTTCGATTGCGGCCAGTGCCATTCCCATTCCTGCAGCGGCCCCAATGGCAGGAGCGCCGCGAATCTCCATTATTTTGATGGCGTGAGCGACTCTCTCATGACTCGTGGTAATGATATGCCCAGTCACCAAAGGCAGCTTTGTCTGGTCGACAAGTCTGACTGCCTGTTCTTCGTTAAGCCACTCGATTGTTCTAAACATCTTTCAGCCCTCGCACATGGTCGGAGAGTAGATTGTTCAACGTGCTAATAATCTTCTGAGCGACCTTGCCTATCTCAGGGGTCAGTCCCTCACCGAATTGGATGTCTTGGGGTTGAACTCCAAGAAGAATCGTCTGAGCACCAGTTTCCTGCTCCAGATACATCATTAGAAAGGAAAGAGGCATGCTGTGTGTGCTTATCGCAATCCCACCAATCCTATCTTTAGTGACTAACTCGATATGACCAGGCGGTTTTCTCATATCTGCGGCATCAATCATTATGATTTTTTCCGCTTTGAACTTCGCGAGCGGTCGTGCGAAAGCCTCGGGAACCGATCCGACGTTCTCAATCAAAAGGTTTGGACTCTCCACATCGAGCCCATCAATGATGAATGGGCCGATACCATCATCTGTCCTAAGTTCGTTTCCGATTCCCAAAATTGCAATCCGTCTTGCGTCAGAAATGAACGTCTTCAGGCTGGCCTCTATATCTGTCACGAACCTGCCGTTTCTTGGGTCAGTTATTAGTTGTTGTCATCTGGCGCGTCGAAGGGTTTTTCACAAGAACAACCGGGCTTAGGTAAAATAGGCGATTAGGAATTGTCAAACGATGGCGGAGAAGGCCCAGATTTGGAGCCGATTGATCCATTCGACGAGGACGAGGTTATAGAAGAGCCTCCAGAGGTAATGGCAGAGCCAGCTGAGGCCATCTTCGATGGAGGGAAGGGCTATGTTGCCAAGGAAGATACAGATCGGATATCACGTCAGGGGTTCTATGGTGTTAGACTTGACGATGGCAGGCTGGAGCTTGAGCCAATCGAACTCATACACTTGATTGATTGGAAGAGGGTTGTCGCCAAGAATGCCGCTGGAGATAGAATTCAAGCCAGCAATATTGTCAGTGAATTGATGGAGAAGACTCCTGAACTGTGGGTTAATTACTTAGTCTTTCGAGACCTAAGAAGCAGGGGATTTGCAGTCCGTCAGGGATTCGGAGGAGGATTGGGCTTTCGAGTTTATGCACGCGGAGATAAACCTGGCACCACACCGGCAAAGCAATTGATTTACGTACTCAAGGAAGGAGTTTCCATAACTCTTGATGAATTGGATAAAGTAACGGAAGCTGCGTCTGCCGCCAGGAAAAAACTTGTGTTTGCCCTTGTAGACCAAAATGGTGAAGTGAACTATTACAGAGTTTCACAGACAGTTCTAGAGAATCGTAGTGGTGAAAGCGAATGACAGGCACTTTAGATGATGAATTTGAAACCGAAGAGATTATGAAACTTGAAGCTTTCTTTGATGACCATACAATGTCAGTTCATCTCGTTGAAAATAATCCGCCTAGAGCCAAACGTGGTGAACCAGGCAATTGGGATCTTGTTGAGCTGTCCGATCGGCTTCTTACATGTGAGGAACTGGAAATTCTTGCAGAGGCGATAATGGAGAGCGCAAGATACGACAAAGCCTCGTTCATAGAGATAGAAGAGCACGGGGCTGCTGTTGTTCAGCTTAGAAATCTGAGAATCGCGATTGCCAAGCCCCCATTCGCTGATAAGATGGAGATATCTGCGATTCGTCCCATTACCAAACTGAATATTGAAGACTATAATCTTAGCCCGAAACTAATGAAGAGACTCGAAACTCGAGCTGAGGGTATCTTGGTTTCCGGGTCACCAGGCTCAGGAAAAAGCACTTTCGCTGCAGCTCTTGCAGAGTTTTATAGTAGGAAAGGTAACGTTGTTAAGACACTTGAACAGCCCCGAGACCTTCAGGTCACCGAGGACATTGTGCAGTATTCTCCCTTGGATGGCAGTATGGAAAAGGCTGCAGACATCTTATTGCTTGTGCGCCCAGACTACGTAATCTACGATGAACTCAGAAAAACAGCTGACTTTC
>WTCK01000060.1 GCA_013138615.1 Candidatus Thorarchaeota archaeon
GTCATCCGGCCGGCCAAGCGAAATGGATACAATGATGTCGCCGACCATCCATTCCTCTTTCAAATTCCTGACCCCGTGACCTTCAATGCATGCCTAAATGCGCCATCCACGTCAGGACCTAGCGACACAAGAACCACTTCTTTGATGGAAACGGCGTTGGTTGAATGATCTAAGATTGCCTCAACAATAGCCTTGGTTGATTGTTCTTTGGAGAGCCCCCCGACACCTGCTCCGATTGCTGGAAATGCAATGGATGCCAACTCATTTTCCGTTGCCAATCTGAGCGCTTCTTGAACTGATGATTTGACAAAGTCATAGGTCGCAGGTTCACCTGGTGACATTCCTGCGCAATGAATTACATATTTTGCGGAGAGCATTCCTGCACTGGTGATGACTGCTTCACCCGGCTTAATGGGCCCTTGAGCCATCGCTTCCTGCTCTATGATATCACCCCCCTTTCTCTTGATGGCACCGGCAACACCAGAACCCATCCATAGGTCCGAGTTGGCAGAATTGACAATTACATCAACACTTAGCGTAGTGATAGTTCCGATGTATGTTCGGACTAGTATTCCTCCTACTTTCTTGTCCACGTATGCAATCTCCTCACTTGGAACCATTGATTCTATTGCGCGAACACGTAAAAGTATGCCGAGGCACACAATCCTTTTCTCTGTCTTGGATTGCGTACATAGTGGCGAGACAACTGAACGACATAGACCCTGCTGAACTCGAGTCCATCATCACCGAATATGGTGAACCCAAACGCCTTCATTATAGAGCGGATTTCGCTGAGTTCGAGTGTGAGCTTGTAAGGCGAAGTGCTTCCAAGGATCGATACCATGACATAACGTGTTTCATACCCTATGATGGGGGTTACGTTGGAATACAGAAGCCAGGTTATGCCGGGTCAGGAATCTTCAGAGCCCCCTCAGGAGGTGCCAATTTCGGAGAGTCCTTGCGGAAGGCGGCTGTACGTGAGATGCACGAGGAAACCGGTCTCGATATACAACTCATCAGATTCGTCTTGGACCTTACTCTAGATGTGGTGTGCAGCGATGGAGTCATACCATGGCGATCACTTGTTTTCTTGGTCAAGGCGACTGGCGGTGAGATGAAACCCATTGATACACACGAAATCTTCGATATCAAAGTCGTCACTCGTGAGGAGATGCTGGGGGAAATAACTCATCTCATGGAAGAATCTGGCTGGGGTGGCTTCAAGTACCGAGCATTTCTCACCAAATCGTTCTTCGAAAGAATAGACGAGCTTGGTTTCTGATGTGTCTAATTCATTATTGCAGAAAATAAGAAGGTCGGCTGCAGCGGTACTGCAGCCTACTTAGCTTTATGGAGCCATTGTGATGTTGAGCCTTTTCACCAGTTCTTTGTACCTATTCCTAACAGTCACTTCAGTCACTCCGGCTGCCATTGCGATATCACGCTGGGTGACTCTGCTGTCTTCTAGGATAGATGCGATATAGATAGCCGCAGCTGCAAGTCCTCTGGGGTCTCTCCCAGTAATGAGGCTTCTCTGCTTCTTTGCATCCTCAAGAATTTCCAAGACCTTGCGCTGAACCTTGCCTGGAAGGCCAAGTTGCGTGATGAATCTTGGAACATAGTTAGCGGGCTCTGAGATGGGCATTCTCAATCCAAGCTTTTCAACAAGAAGCCTGTAGTGTTGCCCTATCTTCTTCTTGGTCACGCGTGAGTGCCTTGATATCTCTTCAAGAGACCTTGGAGCGCTTCTCAATCTACATGCTGCATAGATTGATGCTCCGACCATGGCGTCAATTGATCTACTGCGTGCCAGTCTTCGAATGATGAGCTTTCTGTACAGGAGTGCAGCAAGCTCTTTGATGCTTCTTGTAAGTCCAAGTTGTGAAGCTAGCCTATCAAGCTCGCTCATAGCTTGCGCTAGATTTCTATCCACAGAGCTGTGAACTCGTGTCCGAATCTGCCATTTGCGAAGTCTGTAGATTTCAGACCTTTTCTTGGCCGTGAATCGCTTGCCCTGTGAGTCATGGTCTCGCCAATCAATCATGGTTGAGAGACCCTTGTCGTGGATAGCATAGTTCGTTGGTGCTCCAGTCCTCGAACGTGCATCTTTCTCATCAGCAGTGAAAGCTCTCCATTCTGGGCCTGTGTCGATTCTATGATCACTGATCACAAGACCACACGCGGCACAGATCCTCTCCCCCTTCTCAAGATCCTGCACGACTTCGGTTCCTCCGCACTCTGAACACGTAAAGCCGGATTTACTGCGTGCGCGATCTCCACGTTTCTCTGTGCGGTTCGTATTTGTTGCCATCTTTTTGTTACCTCTCCCTCGGATTACTGGACACTAGGCAGTACTGTGGTGGTCTTTGGTAGCTGCTGTGGTGGCTTTTCCAGTGGTGCTATGGCTCAAAAAATCCGCCAGATTCTGCTCAGTCCCCGTCGAATCCGTTACACTTATATATACTCGCGCGCGGCCTTAAAAATCTTTGGGTTTACGTACGGATAGCATCTAAGCTAACCATTTCCCTTTCTCCCCGAGTCCGATGTAGGGCAAATTTGCTATTAAGGATTGCGAATTCAGGAATTCGCTTCCGGAATGCATTTTCGCAGGTGATTGTTTTAGCAATTGCAGTCTTCCGGACGGTCGCCAGTTGCAGCGAACTCCTCAAAGTGATTCAGCCATTTAGGTTTCTTGGGAGCTGTCTGGATGAACTCAACGAACTTGGTGACGCGATCGATTGTTTCGGGATGAGCGATGTGTTCGATCTCACAAGCGTCTATGTTGGCGATCTCCTCTTCAATGCCTATGAACATGAAGAAATCCTTCAGTATGTTATGAACCCTCTCAAGGTGCTCACCTATCTTTCGTCCTTTGGCAGTCAGGGTCACACTTCTGTAGGGGTGGTACTTGGCCATTCCCAGATCATGAAGTCTCTTGAGGGCGGAGGTGACGC
>WTCK01000004.1 GCA_013138615.1 Candidatus Thorarchaeota archaeon
GCCGTGGAAGTGGTTGGTGACAAGAATGGGGATCAGAGCGGATGCAGGCCCTCCCACGAGATTCAGGAACATCGCCATCACGACAATCAGTAGTATTCCCCGTGTCTTCCTTAGGAAGCGGAAACCATCCATCATGTCACCGAGAACAGATTTTTCCACTAGTAGGCTCGTTCGCTCAGGCTGAGGGACATGAATGGCTGCAAGTGCGCCTATCGCAATGATAGCAGTTACCACATCTAACATCAGGATTGTACTCATCGGAAGCAGAATTAGAACGAGCGCTCCAAGCGGTGGAGCGATTATGCCCGCTGCTCCTTGGAGTGTGTGATTCAAGCCTCCAACGCGTAATAGGTGCTTTTTGGGAACCATCAGGCTAGTTGACGCTAGCATCGCTGGCCAGTGGAATGCACCTGCGGCTGAACCAATGAGCATGGCCAGATAGATATGCCAGACCTCTATGGTCCCGAAGTGGAACATGGCCACCAGGAAGAGAATGCTTAGGGCGATAATCATGTCTGCCGCAATCATAGTTCTGCGTCTATTCCACCGGTCCACATACGATCCTGCGAAGGGTGCTATCAAAACCTGAGGTAACAATGCCATTATTGTGGCGATGGCAAGCACAGTAGCGGAGCCGGTTTGAAGTGTCAAATACCAGACAATGGTGAATCGTACGAGTCGGCTCCCGAATAGAGATACGGCTTGACCGCCCCACATGATGGCGAACGGGCGGAGTGACTTGGCGTTATCCTCCATTGGCTGTTCAGACGACATCGTACTGAGCTTGACGTCATTGGTGCGATATATTGCAACTGGTTTGGGTAATAGCTCGCAATTAGACCTACTGTCGTCAGAGTCCTTCACTTCACTGACCTTTAACCGCTAGCAGTCGATGGCTATTTATTAGGGATACTTCTTGCGAGGTATCGCTTTCGACAATCCACTCCTCGGCCCTGCCGCTGAGAACGGAGGACTAACGATTGGTAGAGTACAATAAGGTCACGGATGAAGTTGTGAAGAAGCTGGTCGCAATCTGTGGCGAGAAATACGTCACGGACAGCGAACCACTACGCTACAGCTATATGGCAAGAGGCATCATGGGACTAGAGGCCGTTCTTCCTGAGGTCGTAATCAGACCTGCAAATACTGAGGAAATCCGGAAGATCCTCATGGTGGCTAATGATAACCTGAGCCCTGTCACTCCCGCCGCAGGCGGTCTGAGCGGAGGCTTTGCGTTGCCGGCTATCGAGCCGGGCGGTATTTTGATGGACTTGACTCGGATGAACAAGATGGAGGTCGACACTGAGAACCGAGTCATGATAGTCGAGCCTGGTGTGAGATGTGGCGATGCTTGGCGTATCTTCAAGAAAAAATGGCCAGAGTGGGCGCCGCCAATTCCTGACGGAGCACCACCCGGAGCTACCATTCTGGGCGATGCCATTGAACGTGGCTTCTCACTGGTGACCGGGAGGTACGGACCACAGGCTGACATGATCATGGGTCTTGAGATAGTCTTGCCAAGCGGTGAGCTGTTTAGAACCGGTTCATGGGCGCTTGATGGAGCGAAGGCGTTCTATAGGTGGGGCGTAGGTCCGAACCCAGATGGCCTGTTCCTTGGTTCTCAGGGCTCAATGGGCATTATTACCAAAGCCGCAGTGAAGATTGTACCTCATCCACATTTCAAAACGATTGTCGCGTATGGCGGCGATAGCTGGGAACACATCATTGAACCAGCTTGGGAGATTGGCAAATACGAAATGGGGATATCCGATAATACGGTCATGGTCCAAGGAGGCAATTGGCCCCTTGTGATGACCCGCTGGCCCAAGAGCAATGTACCGCTCGATTACAAATTCTACGAGAAGATTGGCATTGACGAATATTGGATGAACTCAGAAGTCTGGGCGCATTCTCAGGAAGAGCTCGATTTCACGTTGAAGAGGATTGACGAGATTTACAAAGACTACGAGGTCAAAAAGAAGACAGTGTGCAAACAGCAGCAATTGCATCCCAAGCAGATTGCGTCAAGGCTCAAGAAGCCAAACCTAATTGCAGTTCCGTACGGCTTGTACGAGGCAGGATTCTTGTTCATTACTTGGTATTGTCCGTGGCTCGAGAGCTCCAAGATGATGGAGGAGTACTGTGCAGCGATGGAGAACTATGGCTTCCCGCCAACGATGTGGGTGGCTTCCATCGACCATGCCAGACAGGCGATTGTGATGCCTATCCTGTGCTTCGATAGCTCTGAGCCAGGCATCTACGATAAGATTCGTGAGTTCAACATAGAAACCACGAAGAGCTTCTTGAAGCAGGGCTGGATCAATTACAGACCAGACCCGTTCGTGCATGCTCCTCTGACTTTCAGCAAGTCGAAGGAATACTACAGGATGCTCGTGAAGTTCAGGAAAGTGCTTGACCCGAATCTCATCCTACATCCAGGACGACTGGCTATTCCTTGGGCGTCTGTTACAGATAGTCCAAGCCCACTGGAGGGCGAGTAGGAAATGAAAGCGCATCCACAACAAAAGTTTCAAAACATAACCTACACAAGGAGGCAAGATTCCAATGACTAGTCTTGAAGAACTTCGCAAGATCAACGCGCGTTGCATACACTGTCGTGCCTGCCAATATGCCTATTCCAATGAACCGGATAGGGAAGGGGCGGACGAGGAGTACACTGGCATGATGCTGTCATGTCCAGGCGGCAACTTCTACGGTTGGGAAGGTTACTTCAACAGTGGCAGGATGTGGATGGCCCGAGCGTTCCTTGAGGGAGACCTCAAACCCAGTCAAGAGATGCTTGAGGTTGTTGAGGCATGCACGACCTGTGGTCTGTGTGCTGAGCAATGCACAAACTACATTGACACAGTTGATATCATTGAAGAACTGAGAGCTGCCATTATCGAGTCAGGCGTTGAACCTCTAAAACGACACAAGATGATTGGAGATCGTGTTCTTGAAGAGGACAAGAGGAACCCCTACAACGACCCACGGAGCGACCGCACAGCTTGGCACGATGGGTCCGTTGATGACAAGAATATGAAGGTTGCATACTACGTTGGCTGCACTGGAGCATACAGACAGCAGGACGTAGCTAAGCACACCGCTAGCATTCTGAAGAAGCTAGGTGTTGACTTCACTGTTCTGACTGAGGAGGTTTGTTGCGGTTCTCCGATACTACGCACTGGTCAGAAGGACATCTTCAAGATAGTCATGAAAGAGAACCTCGAAATGTTCGAGAACTACGATTTGCTCGTGTTTTCGTGCGCGGGATGCTACAGGACTTTCAAAGTAGATTATCCAAGACAGAGTGGCAAACCTTTGCCCTTCAAAGTCGCGCATACACTGGATATCGTCTATGACCTCATCACTGAAGGTAAGCTCAAGATTGAGAAGCCCTACAACAAGAAGGTTACGTGGCACGATCCTTGTCACACCATACGACACATCGGACTCGCAATCGAGAAGGCAATCCTTGAGAAATCGGACAACTGGTTGCTTGACAGCAGGAAAGCAGCCAAGGCGAAGGAAGCTTGGTACGAGCGGCCCAGAGAAGTGATTCGCGCTATCCCAGGTATGGACTTCCGGGAGATGTACAGAATCAAGGGTAACAGTTTCTGCTGCGGAGCAGGTGGCGGCGTTAAGACACAGTTTCCAGAGGTAGCCAACGATACTGCAAGAGAGCGAGTTAAGGAAGCTGCGGCAACAGGAGCTGAAGTGTTACTGACCAGCTGCCCCTTCTGCATAACCAACTTCACAGACGCGGTAAATGCCTTGAAGAAGGAAGAGGAAGAAACCGGCAAGGATTTGTCGGCTGTGGGTTCAAAGCTTGAGATTGTCGAGCTCCTGCAGCTTCTTGACGAGTTACTTGACTAGTTGTATTTCTGGACTGGGTAGGACTGCTCCTGCCCAGATCCAGCCAATTCACGGCTCACTAACAATGCTGGATAATCTTCCAGTATAGTGCAGATAGTTGACAACCCAAATCCATCCAATCGCGATAAGCGCTTCCGCTAGCTCTCTAATCGCTATGCTTGCCCATGCTTGAAAGATGGTCAGATAGCTCACGACCGAAAGAATAAGCGTCAAGATGGCAAACAGACGCAACTCTCGGAATCTCAACCAAGCGAGTCCCGCTATCCCCAGTGCAATTGGAATTGACAGGAAGAAACCCAGTGCTGCTAAAATGTGAGGCAACGGAAAATCTTCTGAGAAGACTCCCACTGAGGCCAGGAATAAACACGTTGCCATGAATGCTATCATGGCTATCTTTGTCGGCCAGTCATTCAGCATCCGGAAGAATGACACAGTGAAATAGAGTAGCAATAGCCCTCCTATTATGAGTCCTCCATTGAAAATCACAGCACTGAGAATTTGGAGGTCTCCAAGATCCGTTCTGTACCAGCTACCAAGATCACTGAGTGGATTCGATTGCCATGAGAATCCAGGCAAGAGCAGAGCGGCAACTGGTATTGACATTAGCCCAATCAGAGGCCCCAAAAAGCCCGCAAGGTTGGGTCTAGGAATACCGGCTAGCTTCTCACGGAATGACAATTGAACACCTCATTTGATGATGTTAGCTAGTTTGCCAGTGTGTTGCAAGTAAACAAAACCCCAGATCCACATGATGGCAGTTAGAGAAGTCAGAATCTCGGGTATGGCTACACCTGTCCAAGGCATTACTCCAGCAAACGTTCCCCACCAAAGATAGATTGAGATGAAGGGCAACGCGAGTGACATCAGAGCAAACCACCAGAGCTTTCGAAACCGTAGCCAGCTCAAACCAATGAACCACATGGCCCATGGGAATGAGAAGAAGAATCCCACGGATACAATGTAATGAGTGGGGCTGAAGTTTTCCGAGAAGATACCAATGGCTGTTAGAAACACGGACGCTATGACATACGGGATGATGCCAATCTTTGTTGGCAAGTCAGTGAGTTGATGAAATAGCCAAATGATGTAGTACACCATAACAATCCCAGTGACAGTCAATCCTACATTGAAGATAATCGCGCGAACAACTGGATTCGGACCGATGTCGGTGCGCATGTAATGCCCCAAATCGCTCAATGCGTTGCCAGTCCAAGAGAAATCTGGTGAAATGAGAATTGCGACCGCAATGCAAGTCAAAGCAAAAAGGGGGGCTATTGCAGCCATGAGGATTGGCTTCGGTACCTCCCGAATCTTCTCAGATAGTGACATGAAACCTCTAGCAAGCAATCCCATATTTGAGTACTCCTACACGAAACGATACGTCCACTTGTTTCCGGAGCCATTCAAGCCAAGAATTCATTAGATGGATTGCTCGTGTCGGCGACACATGAGCCCCCCAGCTCATAGAGGAGATGAATAAGATACCAGTGCCATTCAAAGTCCTGCAATTCGGCCTTGGAACCATGGGCAGGATAATCGCCCAGACACTCATGGGCCGAGGAAACCTTGAACTGGTTGGGGCTGTTGATGTTAACCCCGAATACACAGGGAAGAGTGTCGAGGAAATTCTGGGTTCGGATCACAAGACATCCACATTGATCTTTAACAGCTTAGAGAGCGCACTTCGCGTATTAGGAGCTCAACCCGCCGACATAGCCCTGATTGCAACGTTGTCTTCTCTCGATGACATTGCTTCGTCAATCTCGGATTGCTTTGAGGTTGGAATGGATGTAGTATCCCTTTGCGAAGAATTGTCATATCCTTACATTCGCCATCCGGAACTCTCACGCGACCTAGATGAGTTAGCCAAGAAACACGGAAAAACGGTTCTGGGTACAGGCATCAATCCTGGCTTCCTAATGGACCTCCTTCCCATATGCCTTTCAGCTCCCTGTCAGAGAGTAGACACAATACATGTGACGCGTTGCATTAACTCTAGTCGCCGCCGAAGTTCATTTCAGAAGAAGATTGGGACTGGGATGAGCCCAGAAGCCTTCAAGAGAGCCATATCTGAGGGGGCAATCACTGGTCACGTGGGCTTGGTAGAATCCATTCGAATGATTGACGACGCTCTTGGTCTAAAACTCGATTACGTTGAAGAGCTGCCTCCTGAACCGGTGATCGCTTCTGCTGACATTGAAACGCCTATTGCAGATGTGAAGAAAGGCTGGGTGATCGGATTGAAGAGCACGGGGGTTGGCAGAAAAGACCAGAGGACAGTGGTGACCCTCAACTTCGTTGCGCATGCAGGAGCCACGCCGGAGTTTGATGAGGTTAGTATTGAAGGTCACCCCAAGATTGTCCAGCGCATCGAGGGCGGGGTCCAGGGCGATCATGGAACCGTTGGAATGGTTCTGAATATGATTCCGCTGGTTATTGAAGCTCAGCCGGGCCTCTTCACGATGAAAGATTTACCGTGTCCAAGAAACACGCAGTCGTTCTGGAAAAGTGACTGAGGGAAATTCAAGACAATGCATTGCTAAGTTAGGTGAGCAAGAATGCTTGAGAAGTATAAGCAAGCAACTCCGAAATCACGCGCCCTTTGGAGCAGAGCTCTGAAGGTGTTCGCGGGAGGTGTTAACCACAACATTCGGACCTTCGGCATGGTGTCCCCCGGTGCATACCCTCCCTACATCAAGCGTGGAACGGGTAGCAAGATTTGGGACGTGGACGGCAACGAATATGTCGATTGGTGGATGACGCACTACTCACACATCTTGGGTCATAATAATCCGCGAGTGAAAAAGGCAATTCAGAAGCAGATGGAAGATTGTATTCACCTTGGCACTTTGAATGAACCTCAAGTTATCTTTGCCGAGAAGATCCAGGAGGCCATTCCATACCTAAAGAGAATGCGATTCTGCGCTACTGGAATTGAGGCCGCCATGTATGCGGTCAGGCTCGCTCGCCTATTTACCGGAAAGCCTCTAGTAGCTAAGGCACGTGGGGGTTGGCACGGTGGCAGTGATACACTTGGATATCACATTCGTTTCCCCTTCTCCGATGACCCATTCTACGACGGCGTTTCATTTGAGTTCAATGACCGGGATAGCGTGGACTCGCTAATGAAGAAGCACGGAAAGGAGCTTGCCGCCATGGTAGTTGAGCCCGTGCTTGGAGCGGGAGGCGGGATTCCTCCGGAGCCGGACTTCCTTCCCTATCTTCGTGAAGAAACAGAAGCACGAGGTATCTTGTTGATATTTGATGAGATAATCACAGGCTTTCGGCTTCGCTACGGCGCAGCGGGGAAAGATATCTTCAAGGCGGAGCCCGACCTCCTAACACTGGGCAAGATTGCAGCTGGTGGAATGCCACTCGGAGTTTACGGCGGACGTGACGATGTCATGGCATTAGCCGCACCCGGGGCAAAAGGCGGGCGCTGGGTGGGTGGTGGGACTTTTTCGAGTCATCCACTCTCTATGGTTTCAGGGATAGCTACTTTGGATCAACTGCATTCATTATCAGGTAACTACGCTTCGCTGAACAAGCAGGGAGAGGATTTCCGAGTGAAGCTGAACCAAATACTGGCGAACAAGAACATCAACGCCTTGGCTACAGGCTATGGTTCAATGCTATTCATCAACTGTCTCAAGCATGATATCGGGAACTCGACGCTGACCGGAGGTAGCATTGGAGAAGAATTCGATAAGCGCGGTCAGGATATATTTCAAGCAATGCTGATGGAGCAGGGTGTGTTTGGCTACCATGGATTGGGTGCGTTGTCGTTTGAGCATTCCAAACAAGACCTGGAGCGGACTCTCGAAGCCGTTTCCATTGCAGCTGAGAAGCTAAAGCAAAGGATGTA
>WTCK01000148.1 GCA_013138615.1 Candidatus Thorarchaeota archaeon
CGATCCGAGCACAAGGTCTTGATGGGAATGCCTAGGGAACCTACTGTCTTTCGCAAGGTGGCTGAGAAGGGAGTTGATGTGCTCGATGTTAACATCACGCCTGGAGGAGCAAGTTGGCTTCACATAGCCATCAAAATCAGGAAGAAGAATGAGGATGATGGCCTCAAAGCTCTAGAGGGGGCATTTGGAGGACATCGGAGCGCGAAACATGTCTGGGTTTATGATGATGACATAGACATCTACAACGAGCAAGACAGAGAGTGGGCACTGGCGACACGATTCCAAGGTGATGAAGACATGCTCATCAAGGACCGGGAACCTGGTAGCTCTCTAGACCCGAGTGCTGAACCAGGCACTAAGTTGACCACAAAGATTGGCTTCGACGTCACAAAGCCATTAGTTGCTAGAGGAAAGAGCTTTGACCGGGCGGAATTTCCAAAGATGGACCCAAGTAAATTTAGGAGCGATTGAGATTGGGGCTGGAACTCACCAAAGACGATAGAGATATGCTGGATGGCAAGCACGGAAAGGCTGCCAGAAAGGCCATGGAGATCATAACAGCACTTGGAGAAATATTCGGGGCCAAGAGGCTGATTCCAGTTTCAAGTGTCCAAATCGCGGGGGTTTCGTATCATAATCTTGGAGAAGCAGGTCTTGAATATCTCTCTGATATGGCTGAAGATGGTCAGACCCGAGTCCTCACCACTTTGAATCCAGCCGGAATGGACTTGATTGAATGGAAGAAGCACGGCATCAGTGAGAGCTTTGCAAAGAATCAGGAGAGAGTAGTGGATGCCTTCTTGAAGATGGGTGTGATTGCCACATGCACATGCACACCGTATCTAATTGGTAATCTGCCGCACTATGGGGAACATATCGCGTGGGCGGAGTCTTCAGCGGTATGCTTTGCTAACTCGGTTATTGGTGCACTGACCAATAGAGAGGGGGGGCCAAGTGCTCTCGCTTCTGCACTCACCGGGAGAACTGCAGAGTATGGATTTCACCTAGAAGAGAACCGTATCGCACAGGTTAGATACGATATCGAGGCAAGAATTGAGAATACTGACGATTTTGGCCTTCTCGGGCAAGTAATTGGGGCACGCACAAAAAAGGCGATACCCTACATCACAGGGGTGGCAAATGCTACAACTGAGCAGCTGAAGTCGTTTTGTGCATCGATTGCAACCTACGGAGGAGTTGCCCTCTTCCACATGGAGGGTTTGACGCCAAACAGGACACAAGTACCTAACAAGACTGAAGTCGTCACTCAGGATGAGTTGGATGCGGCTCGAAGTGAACTTGACGATGCAGATGCTGAGATCGACTTCATCAGTGTGGGCTGTCCCCATGCCAGCATAAAGGAGATAGCCTGGATTGCGGAAATGCTCAAGGGCAAGAGGGTGGCCAAGGGGAAGACTGTCTGGATTACGACTGCAAAACCCACCAAGGATATAGCAATCAGGATGGGATACTATGACACCATAGAGAAGGCTGGTGCGTTTCTAGTTAGTGACGCTTGTTGTGCAGTAGCACCGCTAAAAGGCCGATTCAAGGGCCTTCTGACGGACTCTGCCAAGGCTTGTTTCTATGCGCGTGGAAAGAATAGCTTCAAGACAAGAATAAGAACAATCGAAGAGTGCATGAAGGAGGCGATTGCATGAGTAAGTTCGAAGGTAGAAAGATCTACAAAGGCAGAGTTGAGGGCGAGGCCCTAGTGACGTCAGAAGACATCAGTTTCTACGGTGGGTGCGAATCTAGTACAGGAATCATCGTCGAGAAAGGACATGAACTTGAGGGCAAATCCATTGCAGGAAAAATACTTGTGTTTCCGTCTGGCAAAGGTTCAACTGTTGGCTCCTATGTGCTTTTCGCCCTGAAGAAAGCGGGTTTAGCACCCCTAGCGATAGTAAACGAGGAAATCGACCCGGTGGTTGCTGTTGGGAGTATCATCTCTGAAATACCAACAATTGACCACATTGATATCAGCAAAATCAAGACTGGACAGAAACTAGTGGTAGACGCCGGTAGCGGCGTCGTTGTTATCGTGGAATAGAAGCACACTAGTATCGCTGAATCTGGGGCTCGAAATCTGCTGGTGTGAAAGCGGTTTCGACATCTTCAGGTATGTCACCCTTCTCACGGAGCACTTGACGAGTCATTAAGTAGTAGATAAGTGCCAGCGACTTGCGACCACGATTATTGGTGGGCACCACCAAATCCACGTTAGTCGTCACATTGTCAGTATCGCAGAGTGCTATAACAGGCACACCAATTCTAGCTGCTTCTGATAGAGCTTGTTGGTCTGTGCGGGGGTCGGTCAGAATCACCAGCTCTGGCTCGACATATGTTCGAGGACCGGAAATGTTCGGGTTTGTGAAAGTGCCTGGGATGAACCGTTCTGTGAAAGCATTTGCACCAAGGTAGTGGGCAAATGTTTCTACTGGTCGCTTTCCGTAGACTCGACCAGAAACTACCGCAATCCTGGCGGCATTGACTCTAGCAATGTATTTTCCAACAACTCTGATTCGTTCATCGGTTTTACGAACATCCAACACGTAGAGACCAATGGGTCTCTGCCGATAGACGAATGGCTCCATGTCGTGAGTCTTCACTTGCGTTCCGATATGACAACCGGCTGCAAGATACTGATCCATGGGTGTCAATAGATCAATCTCTGAAATTTCTGTTTCGCTCATAATCAGACACCCTCCACAACATCAGATGTGGCGAAAGCCATGAAGCTATCAATGATGTCAATGTGTGATAGAAGCATTCTTCGACAGCAGTATCTCTGGAGCCCAAGGCGGTCTAGCACAGCTGCAGGATCCTCACCCTGTTGAATAGCATGCTTGAATTCTTCATATTTATCGGCAACTACTTTGCCGCATGTGAAACATCTCACAGGAATTATCATCGTTACATCTCCTTACCTGTATGATTTCTGATATCTAGATCGTGCTGAAGGGCCACCAAACTTCTTCGGTTCGGTACGTCGAGGATCGCCGACCAACATTGTTCTGTCATGCTCTTGCATCTTTGAGCGTGCCTCAAAATTCTGGCTCATGCGAATCAATCCATTGGCGATTGCCATTCTGATAGCATCAGCCTGGCTCATGAAACCACCGCCTCGAACCCTTACCTTGATATCGTATCTTTTCCATCCATCGCCAAAGAGTATCAATGGTTCCGTGATTCGCATCCGAGCAATCTCTGGCTGGTGAATCTCTAGCGGCCGTCCATTGATTCTGATTCTACCACGCCCGTCCTTGATTGTGGCTTTTGCTAGGCTCGTCTTTCTTTTACCGGTGGTAACAACTACGCGCATCTCATCGCACCTCTGGATTTCTCCAACCAAGTTCATGACTGAGGTCCCCAACCGTGATGAATCTCCGAACCAAGCTGTCGTAGCGTGATCCTTCGAGGACTATCCTTTCAGCTTCGGCGTACTGTTCTGGCACACCTATGTAAACGTGGATTCGCTTGTAGGCTGCCTTTCCACGGGGAGTAGGCCAAGGAAGCATGCCACGTATAATCCGTCGTATCATTTTATCTGGACGTCGATGATGGAAAGGGCCCCTTCTCGGGCTGTAGGAGGTTCGGATATTGAATTTCTCCTTGTAAGCTTCAATGACTGTTCGTCGGGCACCTGTTATAATGGCTTTCTCGGCGTTCAGTATGACCACTCGTTCACCTAGCAAGGCAGCCTTTGCAACCTTTGATGCCATTCTGCCGACCACCATGTTATCTGCATCGTAGACTTTCACTGTCTGTTCCATCATTGAACTCGCCTCATATGATAATCGTAATTCCTGTCCCCTTTGGGGATTGGTTCAGCAGCTCCGGAATCGTAATCAGTGATCCGCCTGCATTCACTATGGCCAATCTAGCAGCTGTTGATGCATTCATTGCAGCGACTGTGACTTTATGTGGAATGCTGCCTGAGCCTAGAATTTTACCTGGCACAATGACTATGTCGCCAGCTCGTGTATGCCGGCCAATCTTACCGATATTGACAGTAGCACGACTTCTAGCCGGGCGCGCTATGAGCTCAGCTACTCTTCTCCATATTCTAACATCATGTTTTGTAGATGTCTTCTTTAGAGAATTGATTAGAGCGCGTGTATTGGGGTCGGTTGGTCCTTTTACCATCTAAAGCTCACCTCAGAGCGTTTGCATAATCAAGAGCTCCCTGTATTCTAGTCTTCAGAATTTCTGCTGTCTTTGAAACAATTGTTTCGGGGCTTAGAGCGCCGGTAGATTCTACTTTGAAGAGAAAGGCATTCTTCTTGGAATCGATTGTTATGGCACCAGGTTCACAGACATCAACACAAGCTTCGCATAAGCTGCAATCCAATGTGTTTTGAGTCGACAAAGTACTTCCGTCAACTTTCAGTATATTCTTTGGACAGATTTTTACGCATTCTTCACAAAGATTGCATTTCGATTTGTCCACGCTAATGACTGGAATATTCTTGTATGCAACCGTTGCGACGGGTTGGAACTTGGCATTCTCGGCGCCTGTTCCAAGTCGAGCGTAGGCCTCGATAATCAGTCTTTGACGGGGTCCCAGTTTGACAATTGGGATGTTTCCAGAGGCAGGAACTATCTTTGGATCTTGTGAGGTCAAGCTGCGTGAATACACCATGACGTCTTCATCTTCGGGTTCTACCTCTAATGTGAGTGTACATTGGCAGAGACTGCATCCTTTTCCTTCACATTCACAATCTTGGGGAAGATTATAGGAGTCTAGGTCCGTTACTATAGGAATGAGACCAAGACGCTGAGCAATCATTTCATCGTACATGACACTGGTGTTTTCCAGTATGAGTACTTCATCTATTGCCATAGCTGGTAGCTTTGTTAGCATTATCCTGCGGATGGCGTTAGCGAATGCGACATCTATATCCTCAACCAGGAAATGGATTGAATCATCCTGTCTGTTAATGATTGTGATTTCCATTATCTCACCTGACCTTGGAGTGTACCCAAAACACACTGATCCCGGACAGACTCGCTGAATACCCTGCCAGAGGGCTGACAGCTCACTCGCCCGTGCCCTGGGTATGAGTGCCACCCTTGTGTTTGTATAAAAGCATTGTCCTAGAACATTGTTATTGAGCCTTGGAAATCCACTTGAAAACAGAGAAGCTGCGGCTATGCTGCTACTTGGGCCATGTCACGTAGTCCGTTGACTATCAGCTTGTAGCCGTGTAGCTGTTGCGTCGGATCAATGGCTACCATGCCATAGGTGGGAACTCCGAGCAAATCCTCAACTGAACGGGGCTTCATGGAGCCAGGAAGGTCCTGTTTATTTGCGATTGCGATGACCTGAACGCCTTCGAGCTCCTTCTTGTACTTCTGCAGTATTTGACGTGTCTTCAGTACTGCCTTGGGAGTGCTCTCAGTGACGACAACCACCATCTTGCTCCCCCTTAGCAAATCAGCCCACATGAACTCGAAATGTGTCTGACCACCCATCTCAACCAACGAAATCTTAGTGAACTTGTCGAGTGTAATTGTCCCGCAATCCATCCCACAGGTAGGCTTGTAATTGGCATCTAAATTGGACGTGTCGTCTGTGAGAAGTTTGATCAGGGTAGATTTGCCGGCATACCCTGACCCCATTAGTGCAACCTTGACATAGCGGGTCATGAGATGGACTCCAGGCGCTCGTTAAATGAATCGTGTACTTTCACCATATCAGCTGTAGTATTACACCTGCAGGTTCCCCGCCCACAATTGGCGCTACTTAAGACAAGTATAAAGACCAATGGAAGCTGGCCCAGTTGGCGCGACATAGAAGCCCTTAACTGTGGTTATTGGGCCGGCTTATGAGAAGTGGACGATATGGCCTCAAGCAATGTGATTATTGCAGAGGGTGCCCTAAAGAGGCTCAATGACATCCTTGAAGGATACAAGAAACCTCTCATTGTGTCGGATGTGGTCATCTACGATAAGTACGGGCAAATGATAGAGAGCATAGTTGATGCTGACGTAATGTGGTCTATATCACCTGACCATCGAAAGGGATTGGTTTCGAGATATCATAACATCGATGTGATTGTGGGTTTTGGTGGTGGAAGGAGCATCGATTTAGCCAAGCTCTTCGCACTCGAATCGGGACTCAATTGGATTTCTATCCCCACTGCAGCATCACATGACGGCATTGCGAGCGACGTGGCCTCTGTCATGCATGACGGTTATCGCTATTCAGAGAAATGCAAGAAGCCAAGTTTCATACTTGCAGATCTTAGCGTGATGTCCACCGCTCCTCGAATACTAACTCTGTCTGGGATAGGAGACATTCTCAGCAAGGCATCAAGTTTAGCTGAGTGGCGACTCGCCAGCGAGCTTGCAGGTGAGCCATTAGATGAAAGCGTCTACACAACAGTTGAGTTTGCACTCGAAACTGTGCTAAAGGACGATAGCCTTGAAACCCTCGTCAAATCTGTGATAGACACAGGCAATGCCATGACGGACTTCGGGAGTTCCAGACCCTGCTCCGGAACAGAACATGCGATATCCCACGCGATGGATCGGAGGATGCAGAGTTTGCATGGTCTTCAAGTGGCTTTCGCTACTCCCCTAAGCCTCCATTTTCTTGACGAAGCCGGCTATGCCAAGCATCGACCGTCAGATATCAGGGACTTTCTGCGTGAGAGGAATATGCCTGTAGAACTCAAAGAATTGGATATGACTGAAGCTACGTTTCTTGATGACATACAGCACGCACAGAAGATTATGAAGAAACGAGGAAGATACTCGGTCCTTACTCATTGCAAAGCAAGTGTTGCTGATTTAGTAAGGGCAATCAATGAACTAGGCTACTAGACATGCCTTCCATAATTGTTGAGTCAGGCTAGTTCGACAGTTTTAAAAGAAGTAGGCATGACAGCGGCGAGAACGCGCCCTTTGCAACGGGTGCGTCAGTGGACACTCATACCAATGATGTGAAAACAGAGGTAGATAATAATGCCAAAACCAAGTTTTGTTGACGTTGAGTACCCTGAAGAGCTCCAGAAGAAGGCTCTCGAGGCTCTTGAGATTGCCAAAGATACAGGGCGAATCAAGAAAGGAATAAACGAGGCAACCAAGTCCATCGAGCGTGGAATCGCACGTCTTGTACTGGTCGCTGGGGACGTAGAACCTCCAGAGATCATTATGTACTTGCCAGGTCTCTGTGATGACAAGAAAGCACCATACATCTTCGTGGATAGCAAGAAGGACCTTGGTAATGCCTGCGGCATCGAACGCCCCACAGCGGCGGTCGCCATAGTCATTGATGGCAAGGCGAAAGACCTTGTTGATGACTTGGTTGAGAAGATAGCTGGACTGCGCAAGTAGAACTCTTCTAGGTGATGGCTTTAGATGAGTAAGAGTAGTGATGACTCAGATAGGACTCCCGCAATCCCAGCGGAGGTTATCCAGCTTCTAGGAAGAACTGGAGTGACCGGGGAAATCACCCAAGTCCGAGTCAAGATATTGGACGGACGGGACAGAGGTCGGGTGCTTACTCGCAACGTGAAAGGCCCTGTCAGAGAGGGTGACATTCTCTCTCTCCGAGAAACTGAACGTGAAGCTCGTAAGATGAGGAGGCGTTAGGCGTGGTTGGAACACAGAAATGCGTCTTCTGTGGCAAGGACATTGAGCCTGGCACGGGCATGGCCTACGTACAAACAAAGGATGGGGCTGTACTGTGGTTCTGTTCGAATAAGTGCAAGGTCAACAGAATCAAGCGCAAAATGAAGCCCAGGGATACTAAGTGGACTGCGAGCTATGAAAAGGGTGGCAAAGCAAAGCGCTAAAACACCTGCCCGAATCTGCATGTAATAGGCATAGGTGGCATCTCTTGCCACCTTGTGCTATTTTTTCTCAACTTCTTCCTTAATATAGTCAAAAATCGCGTTTGCTAGAGCGCTGACCGATTTCTCCTCGATTCCGTCTGCATCTTTGCCTAGCAATCCTTCCAGTGAGCTCAGAACAGAGGATGATATGTTTCCATTTTCAATGGATTCCTTGACAATATTGCGAATGTCCATGGTGTAATCCGCGCTTCCTGAACTGTATTTGCTGATGTACGCCCAAGCGGAGGCCTCTGCATCATCAGATTCCTCTACATCACCTTCCTTCTTCCAGAGAGATATCTCAGTTCTTGCAGTGTCCGATCCATCAGATGCGTGGGCGATATTAATGCCGGCCCATATTCCATAACGTCCTCTTAGTGAATCGGACGAGGCCTTCTGAACGAATGTTGCACCAAGCGCTTCGCGAACGCCTTCGATTACGTTATCAGCTTCGAGAATCATTGTCAGAACATTGGCGGAAGTTATGAAGTCTACAAGCCAAGGGAAGAATGGTTTCTCCTTATGGACTGCGTAATGCATTTCAGCCAGCGACTTGGACACCTTCATTTCCTTAAAGGCACGGACTTTGTATCCTCTATCCAGCAGAGCCTTGATGACCAATGCACTTACTCTTCTTCTAACGGTTCCATCAGGTTTGATTATTACAAAAGAGCGTTCCAATTGCTTCACCGAACTATGTCTATCTTGTTAAGGCCGAACGCAGCAATTTGTTATTTCAGGGTTGTGGCTCGACTATCGGAAACGACAGTTTCATAAGCTGGGGAAAATGGGGTGGCATCAATCTTCTTGTGAGGTGGCTATTGATGACTCAGGAAGCCAAACTGCGTTCCCCCATTGTTACGGTGCTCGGACACATTGACCATGGAAAAACCTCACTACTGGACAAGATGCGAGGTACAGCAGTACAGGATCGAGAGGCGGCAGGCATCACTCAACATATTGGCGCTTCGTTTTTCCCGACTGAAACGATTCGCTCCATTTGCGGGAACCTCTTGGATAGCGTCAACACTCAATTAACAATCGATGGCCTGCTATTCATTGACACGCCAGGTCATGAAGCGTACCTAAACCTCAGAAAACGTGGCGGAGCGATAGCTGACATAGCGATATTGGTGGTGGACATCAATGAGGGACCACTGACTCAATCCTATGAATCATTGAAGATACTGAAATCAGGGAAAACACCATTCCTCATAGCCGCTAACAAGCTAGACAAGGTCCCGGGATGGAGGAGCATCCCAGATGTCGACCTGTTCCAAGCCATAAAATCGCAGAACAAGACAATACAGAACGAGCTAGACCGACGTCTATACGAGATTGTTGGGGCACTGTCTGCAAACGGAATCGCTTCGGAAAGATTTGATCGTGTAGAAGACTTCACACAGACTGTGGCCATTGTACCCACAAGTGCGAAAACCGGGGATGGTATTCCTGAGCTGTTGATGGTCCTCTCAGGATTGACTCAGCAGTACCTTAAGGATAGGCTCAGTATCTCCACCGGTCCCGCAAAAGGAGCGATACTGGAGGTCAGAGAGGAAACCGGCCTTGGTACAACGCTTGACACAATAATCTATGAAGGAATTTTGAAGAAGTCTGATACCGTGGTAGTCGGCGGTCTTGATGATGTCATAGTTGCTAAAATCAGAGCATTACTGCTACCAAAGCCGCTTGATGAGATTAGAGATCCAAAGGAGAAGTTCACGCATGTTGACGAGGTGCATGCTGCGGCTGGTGTTAAGATTGTGTCCCCGGACATCAAGGGAGCGCTGGCTGGTGCACCAGTCTATGCTGTTAGTGATTTAGATAAACTGGAAGAAATCAAGTCTAAAGTACGTGATGAGATTAGCTCAATACGCATCCAGAAGGATTCATCCGGGATTGTTCTGAAGACCGATACTCTCGGTTCTTTGGAGGCAGTCAGTCAATTCTTGCAGGATCGCAAAATTCCCGTACGGATTGCTGATGTGGGTCAGATTGTTAAAAGGGACATAGTTGAAGCCCAAGCTGCAGGGGATACAGGCCCTCTCAATGCTGTTGTACTGGGATTCAATGTTAAGTTTGCGCCTGATATTGAGGATCTGGCTGCGGAATACGGAGTCGAGGTATTCTTGAATGAGGTAATCTATCGCCTCTTTGATGATTTCAACGCATGGCACATAGTGAAGCGGGAGCAAGCAAAGGCTGAGTCGCTTGGCTCAATTGTCAGGCCTGGAAAGATTACGCTCATACCTGACTACGTATTCAGGCAGAAGAATCCGGCAGTCGTGGGTGTCAAGGTAAGCGGCGTTATAAAGCCAAGAACAGCCCTCATTAATGGGCAAGGAAAGCGTGTAGGAACCATTCTGCAGATTCAAGATAGAAGTGTCACGATAGATGAGGCAACTGATGGAATGGAAGTTGCAGTGTCTATCCGAGGTCCCAGCATTGGTAGGCAGGTAAAGGATGATGATGTGCTCTACATAGACGTGCCTGACAAGCATATTCTCGCAATTAGGAAGAAATTCTCTGAAGATCTAACGCAGCCAGAGTTGGATGTGTTGGAGGAGATTGTTACAATAAAAAGGGCGGCTGGAGCCTTCATCTAGTTTGTTTGAGCCCAATTGGTAACTTTTTTAGGCGTACTAATAGATTCCTCGAACTGCAGCGGGTAGGGTGGGCCGTTTGCCGCGGCTGAAACCACATGGCAATAGTGGCACCAGTAACCATGCAGAGGATGAACCCCGATCCTGTTGAGATTCGCTGTGGGACGATGACGAGCAGTCTTTGAAGTCTGTCACGGTCATACCAACAGTCGTAGGACTGTTGTGATTGACTTAGATTGTCGAACCGGGTCAGGCCCTGGCGGGAACAGCCCTCAGACTAAGTGGTGGAGCCTCAGAGAGCGCTGCTTTGAGAAGCACAACGAGCATTCTTCGCAGGGGAAGGACACCCGAAGTGGTGGGGCCGCTGCACCTCTTCTTGTTGTTATTCTGATTCATTTGAAAGGAGCAGGCGGTTGGTTATATCAATCCCGAGATGATTCAATGGTGTCTTCTTCGCTAGTCCACCTTTCGGCTTTGATCAGCCCATTGTACTCCCGTAACACATCGATTACGAGCCACGCCAGGCAAGCAAAGTAGACCCAAGCAGGGAATGGGGGTATGACCATGGGATAGTACTGTAGGTAATACCTGATGTCATCAACATAAAGAAAAGTCAATACTGGAATGGCGAATAGTGACAAGAGAATCCTCAGATTGCGAATGCGTATTATCGAGCGTCTAGTTTGTTGTTGTGCAGTTTGGAGTAGTAATCTCAACAAGAGATAGATTCCTGCTGCAACAAAATTCTTAACGATTTGAATCGACACGACCCCCACTGGTGTATAGCTTATTCTTAGTGAAAAGGTATTTGCTTTTATTCTGGTTCTCTGGAGAAGAATTGCTGATAGGTGCTACCAACGATTCTGGAATTATTCAGGAGTGCCTTCTATGACAGGACCTCGAATAATCTCGTGCTGAAGCTTCTGGAACTGCCACAATACATCAATAACAAGCAACGCTAAGACAAGAATGTAGTGGAGGACTGGCAATGGTGGAAATCCCGCGAAATCCGGTGGGGGAGGCTGGATTTGCATGTATGTTATGACCCTGTAGGCATAGTAAATAGTCCATGCAGGAATGGTTGCCAACGACAGGAGAATTCTCTCCTTCCTAAGGAGGACTACCGAGTATCCAGTCCGTTCCGATTCATTATGCAGTAATATTCTCAGCGCGGAATAGATTACTATAGGCAGATAAATCGCCACAACCCCACAAATCTAAGGATGTCTTTTGACAAAATAGCGTTTGTTATTGCAGTAATGATGAGATCGTTAATGGGAAACGCCGAAGAAAAAAGAAGTACAATAATCTTTAAGAGAAGAGCAAAGTTCGCACACCTTGATGCTGGGGTTTCCGAGCCTGGTACGGAGCCAGCCTGCTAATCGCCTACGCGTGACGCGGGCGGGTTGACAGTTGGTGTGCTTGCACGCGCGAGTTCGAATCTCGCCCCCAGCGCCACTCTATTCTGATAAAATCCCATTATTCCAAGAGTAGATATTGATCAATCGCATACGGACGGCACAATAACAAGCAAGTCTGAATGAAAAAATAAGAGAGAACTCGGGCCTTGCGACCCGGTTCTGTGAACTATTTCCTCTTAGTGTGTCTTAGGTAGTGGGTTATTTCTTGGTGGGCTTTTCCTTAGTGAGTTTTCTCTTAGTGAGTTTTGTGACAACGCCTACTGCGACTGTCATACCCATGTCACGTACCGCGAAGCGGCCGAGCTGTGGAAACTCCTTGTAGGTCTCAATGCACATCGGCTTGAGAGGTACGAGTTTCGCTATCATGCTCTCACCTTTCTTCACAAAGTCAGGGTTCTCTTCGATGACCTGACCACTGCGCTGGTCTAGCTTCTGCAGAATCTGATCGAACCTGCATGCTACCTGTGCGGTGTGTGCGTGAACAACTGGTGTGTAACCCACTGTGATGGCTGTCGGATGCTGGATGACCATGATTTGGCCAGTGTAGTCAGCAGCGACTGTCGGAGGCTTATCAGTAGGACCTGCAACGTCACCACGGCCAAGGTCTTTCCTATCGATGCCTCTTATGTTGAAGCCAATGTTATCACCAGGTATTGCCTGCGACAGTATCTCGTGATGCATCTCGATTGACTTGACCTCTCCAGTCTTGTTGGGTGGCATGAAGGTAATCTTCATCCCAGGCTTCATCACACCGGTCTCAACACGACCGACTGGCACAGTTCCAACACCCTTGATTGAGTAGACGTCGTTAATCGGAAGCCTCAGAGGCTTCTTGAGTGGCTTTGGCGGAAGGTCGACGAGGTCGAGTGCCTGAAGCAAGCTGGGACCGTCATACCAAGGAGTGAAGTCCTTGGTCTGTTCTTTCAGGTTTGCTGCATCGAGGGCTGAAGTTGGAATGAACGGAATCTTGTCCATTTTGTAACCAATACTCTTCAGGAAGTCTGATACTTCGTCCTTAACCTCATTGTAGCGGTCTTCGCTGTACTTTACACTGTCGTCATCCATCTTGTTGACACAGACGATTATGCTCGGCACACCGAGTGTCATCACTAGGTATGCATGCTCCTTTGTCTGGCCACCAGGTCCGATGCCGGCTTCGAACTCACCCTTCTTTGCGGATACCACTAGAAGAGCCACGTCGGCCTGAGATGCTCCGGTAATCATGTTCTTGATGAAGTCCTTGTGACCAGGTGCATCGATGATGGTGTAATAGTATTTGTCAGTGAGAAACTTGAAGAAGGCGATGTCAATGGTTAGACCTCGCTCACGTTCCTCTTTCAGGCGGTCCAGCGCAAAAGCCCATGCCCAGCTGGGTCGCCCAAGTTTTTCTGCTTCGGCTTTATGCTGTTGGAAGGTACGTTCGTCAACAGCGCCAGTTTCGTATAGGAGTCTACCAGTCATAGTGGATTTGCCGTGGTCGACGTGACCAACAACCACTAGGTTCAGGTGATCCTTCTGTTTCTTGGACAAGGCATTATTTCTCCTTATTCGCTTTCAGTCTGTCCTCTACAGGGTACAGACCGTGAGTGCCACCTTGGGCCGTGCTTTTAACGCTTTCGACAAGCCAGCCCAGTTTGTCGGAGATGGCGCACTGATTTCCCAACAGTGCACTCGTCGTCTTCAAGCTTGAGGGGCTGTTTTACGAATTTTCTGAGCGATTATGACACCAATGATAGTCAAGGCGCCGCCTACGAGTTGAAGAGCAAATAGCGGCTCGCCAAGGACGAGGAACGCCATTAACACACCCCACACGGTTATCAGATTCAGCGCAATCTGTACTCTGGAAGCTTCAATGTGATTCATTGCATTGTAATACAGGACGAATGCTAGTGCAGTATTCACAACCCCCACCCAGAGAATGATTGCCCAGACACTCGCGCTCAGCCGCAGTATTACGGTTATGTCCTCCGTGAATGCTGCAGAAAGCCAGATGAAAGGCACAGCAAATAGGGTGCTGTATAGAGTGAGTGAAACAGCGTCAACTGATTTAACCGCCATTTTGCCTGCTATTCCGTTAACCGCGAACAGAAATGTAGATACTATCACAATTGCATTGCCCAGCAGGCGCAGGGGACCAAAAGCATCATCAAGTGGCGTGCCACCGAGGACGATCAGCCCCACACCAATGGCCGCTAGAAAGAGGCCTCCTATCTTCTCACTAGTTATCTTCTCCTTCAGAACTGGAGCGGCTATCAAAACTGCGAATACAGGGCTCATGCTCAGGAGTAGTATGGTTTCGCCTGCTGTTGTCATACTTAATCCAATGTATTGCAGCACTTGGGAAAGAAATGGACCCGTGAGTCCAGCGAGTAGGATGATTCGCCAGTTGCTCCTAATATCTCCACGCAGCCTCGACCGGCGCCTAGACATGTAAACAGCTACAATGAGAAAGGGGCAAGCGATAGTGTAACGTAGCGCAACGAAGATGATGGGAGTCAATCCTTCCATGAAAGCGATTTTTGCAAGGATGAGAGAAGATGCCCACGCCACTGTGATAAGACATATTGTAAGCCATGCCGCAGTAGACTTGATCATCTCTTGTTCCTCGTCAGGTTCCGCACTTGCACATTGAATGCATCAACTGGAATCTATCTCTCTGATAAGGCTCTCTAAAATCGTTGAGAGATGCAGCATCAATTCTGTTGATACAGGATGATGATACAAGGTCGGTGAAAACACTACCTTGCTGAACGAGCCACTCTCTCGCGCTCTTCCTTTCTGGAAATTCCATAGCTTCCAGAATCGCCCTTGTAAGCAAGAAGCAGCTCATCGACGATACATTCCTCGAACGATTTGGCGTTCTTGTGCGAGGAACGAACTGCGCCTACAGCGAGGTACTTCAAAGCGAGGTCAATCCTGCGCTGGGGAGCAACGTCTACTGAACGAGGATATGCCATTCCACCATAGGAGATTCGTGTCGTTTCCTCGGAAGGAGCAGTATTTTCGATAGCAGTCACAAGAACTTGGATTGGATTGAGGCCAGTTCTGAAATTAATAATTTTAAAGACTCGTTTGACCACGCTGATTGTGCGAGTTTTCTTGCCTGCGGTTCTGCCAGTGCGTGTCTTCTTATCTTTGCGCCGTCCTGCATTGAGTAGTTTGTTCACAAAACGCTCCACAATAGGTACATTGCTCTTATGGAAGCGCTTGTGGCTGTGTCTTCCTGCTGTATGCGGAATCAGGACAGATCTAAGAGATATGTATCGGGCAAGACCAACATCCTTGACTTGGACTACTGTGGAATCCCATTTACCAAACAATAGAAAATCAGGCGTGGCTCCAGGTAGGCTTGGCGCCTTCGGCTCTTCTTGGACTGGTGCATCAGTTTTTTCTTCAGCCATCTTTGTCACCTAACGAATTGGTTTCTCGGCCTTGCCGTAGATAAGAGACTCAAGGGAAACGCCGTTTACTGCATTCACTTTCCAGCGTACACCTGGTATGTCGCCCATGGCTCCTCCCATTGCGCCCCCAATGCCCTCGACAATGACTTCGTCGTGTTCATCGATGTACTTGAGCCCACCATCGCCCGGTATGAATGCGGTAATCTGTTTGCCGTTCTTAGAGAGCTGAATCCTAACGGCCTT
>WTCK01000117.1 GCA_013138615.1 Candidatus Thorarchaeota archaeon
GAAGCCGTGCAGTTCTGTGAGAAGTGTGGCGCACTTATGCTGCCAAAGAAAGAGGGGAAAAAGACAATCTTGATGTGCAGGGAATGTGGCCATGAGCGTGTCGTTCGAAAGCCACCTCCGTACAAGGTTGAATATCGCATCAAGCACTCTCCCCGTGAGAAAATAGTCGTTGTAGAGGAAGAAACCAAGTCAGGGGATGAGATGTCAGAAGACGAGCGCCGTGAGCGCAGAAAGGCCATCTTGGAGCATTTTAGTTCTGAAGATTGAATAGCCCTGAACAAGCTTTAAGTTAGCAAAAATGCACTATGTGTTCGATGACGGGATGACTGTCAGAATTGTATCGTTATTCTGTGGTGATTGTTGTACTATCACTAGATTCTATCCTTACTAGGAGGAAATGTGTTGACAAAACCAATAATTGAGCTTCATTACAATTTTGAGGAATTCATTTTGAACAATGGCGGCATCGCTGACAAGCTACGATTGCTTTCAGCTGGCTATTCCATGAAATCGCAGCTTCAGAAAGAAACACTTGATCAGTTGGGGAACACGCTCAATCCTGATGGAGGCGTTCCATTCAACATGGCATCTGGAAATCCTAGCTCAGTCAAGGAAACTGCTGAGATACTTCCTTTGATTCATAAGTACAAGGACTCGTACCAGCATCTAGTTCAGCAAATGATTGGGTTTCTTGTAGCCAGACAGAAAAACGATGGAGGGTTTGCAGAAACCTTGAATCTCAACGACCTGATTGAAGACAAGTGGGGCACAACCACCGGGCGAGAATGGTATCCTGTAGGTAAGAGTATCACATGGCTCACTGGAAAAGCGTTAGATGCACTCTGTCTTTTTGGATATGATGACGAAGAGCGGCTAAGGCGCGCCCGCGATTTTCTCCTATACTCACAGCATGAAGACGGAAATTGGCCAGACTTCAAAGGCCAGAACATATCAGATCCGTTAACCACAGGTAACATCCTTCCAGCACTGAAAGCGATTGGTGTAAACTCTAACAACAAGGTGTACAAAGATGGTCGTGCCGCACTTCTGCAACGTCTGAAAGAGTCGGTAAAAACGGAGTTGACCTGTGACATGGTTGACCTTCACTCTGTTGGTCCACCAAATACTAAGAAAGAGCAAGAACTTGTCAAGAGCGGAGTTGGCCTGATCGTTTCATCACAGAATCCTGATGGTGGATGGCGCATGATGGGTGCCAAGAAGAGCGACCCGGAGTTGAGTTCGATTCTTGCCCTTGTGGTTAACGAGTGTTCGGTTCATATGTGAGGAAACTTGGAGAGATCCATCCGATAGACCATGGTTATAACGTGCCATGTCACATGTAGAGTCCCCTCAATTGAGCTGGATAGAAACGTAAAATGCATATCATGCTCTGCAAGCACTGGAGTATGGAACAGATGGGATTTGAAAACCAAATCAATTGGAATGAATCCAAACAAGTTGTTGCCATTCTCGAACGCAATGGCAAATTCGCAGCTGGATTATTCACCAGAGCAGGCCTCTATTCCACAAGCCTTCCTCGAAACTCTGCTGAGGATGCAATTAAGGCAGTTGGCGGGAGCGGGCTTGAGTTGAGCACTCTGAAAGAGCACATGAGCGTTCTTTCTGTTGTACATGACATAGCGGAAGGGAACGAGAGTGCAAAGGTAGCTGGAATCAAGCTTGACTTTTCCGGACTTACGCCGAAGCAGGAATCTGTAATGAAAGCTGCACTCGAGATTCCACGAGGGAGTACGGCATCTTACGGTGAATTGGCGAGTCGCGCTGGAGTTCCCGGCGCAGCCCGATTCGTGGGTAATGTAATGGCGACCAACAGACTTGGTCCGATAGTTCCATGCCACAGGGTTGTATCGTCAACTGGGCTTGGTGGATACGGTCCAGGGCTCTCCATCAAGGTGAAGATCCTTAAGAAAGAAGGTGCTTTCGCGGATTGATTACTCAGAAGGCTTTATTCAGGCATTGGCTCTAAATACATCGGAGCCTTTTCACATCGGGACGGTGAACACGTGAACCTGAAAGTTCAAAGAAATGACGAAATCGTCGAGCTTAGAAAAGTGGAACTTGAACCACTGAGCCCTCCGCTTTACAGGACAGTGATAGGGTACAATTCACTCAAGCGTCTTGGGTATTCAATCTCCTTCATTAGACCAAAGAAGAGTTCGACTGGCGACTTTGAGCGCATCCGCTACAACTTCATCGAACGCGGTGTTATGACACGTCAGCTCGAGGGCGAGCTAGAACCAGACATGAAACGAGGTATTCTCAATCAGCTACCGCGCGGAGATTTCTCGATTGTCTTGCTCCTTACACAGGTTCCGCGTAGAGGCGTGAACATCCGACTAGACAAATTCACCTATGAGTTCTTGGGATGTATCCTAAAGAGAAACGAAGAGGTTCTTGATGTCGTCATGAATACGAAAAGCACAAGGGACATCTTGATGCCAACGTACGAGAAGCATGAATCTGCAAGTCAATCTGCTTGACTACTCTAGAGCTTTCTTGTGAAAGGAGTTGTAGTTTTCTCCAGTTCCCGGAGTTCTTGTCTCTTCTTCTTTGTCCTGTATGCGGCCAATCCAGCCCTACCTAGAAGTATCGCCAATGGCAAGCCCCACCATATGGCGAGTAATGAAATATCCATCTGCATCTTTCACACTAACAATTCTTGGGAATTCTAATGAATTAAGCATGTCGCATAAGGCATGAGTGCAGTCATCCTTATCTAATGCTGAGGTCAAGCAGAGCACATCCTGAGAGGGACCTCAGATGCAGAAGCGCAGTAGAGGAGTTCCGAAGGAATTAGCCTCCTTTGGCGAGAAACAGTTTCATGATACAGGAGCCGCAGCTGTTGAGATTCTTCGCGTGAAAGCGTCAACAATTCGGAAACACTTCAAATCACTGAAAGGAACTGCATTCTTGGTGGCTGTTGTCAATCTTGATCGTGTAAGGATCTACATGTTCAATCAGGCTGGAATTATGTTGGGTGCAGAGAACTTGGAAGAATCCCAGTATGTACGAATTCGCAAAACCTCCCGCCTGCTGAGCAAATTCGAGAAACCAATACCACCTACAGAAGAAGAGCTGCGCATGGAGGCTACCGAGGATCTCAGGTCTGCGCTTTCGCGCGCCATCCGAAAGGTATCCCGCTCGCTCGCACAGAGTGAGCCCGATTTTCCCACAATCTTCGTTACGAAGGAAACTGTTGGGTTCGGATTGCAGAGCTTTGGTCTTCAGATTAACGATGACGGAACTATCTTTTTCGCCGAGAAATCGCTTAAGGAAGAGTGGTCTCCAGGCATATTGATACGGGCTGCATTCCTCGCGCTCCTAAGAAATGACAATGCGAACTTGGCATTCTCCAGTTCAATCGGTAATGCACTCGCCTTTTCGTTGCTTAAGGGCACAACTAGAAAACAATGGCTGAAGATCTGGAGAGAGAACACAAAAGGAACGCCGTTTCATCCCCTTGTCAATCATCTCGTGAAGCACGCTGATACTTACAGTGACCGGGGTTTCTCTTGGATCCTATCGCTCCTTCAGAAACTGAACGAGTCAGTTGATGGAGCGTCCCTGCTTGAGGCTCTGAAAAGCATTCACGGAAATCTTGAGGTCGCCCTGGGAACCGAACACTATCATGTTATACAGGGATTCTGCAAGACTTTGGTTAAGCCCCGGAAGCTGGCGACACGTCGCCATATTCTTGATGCGATTCATCTGGCACCAAGAGTGCTTTGCAATCCTATTCCACTTGGAATTCAGCTAACTGTGGAAATCTCAGAAACTTCCAAAAAGGATGAGTCGACGTGGCTTGAGGTTGAATACATTGTGGGGCACGAAGAACGATTCCTTGCCATCAGACCAAGCAGTGCTTCCCCCTTGAAGTCAATCCACTACATGCTGAACATCGAAGATTTCCTTCCCAAGCCTACTGGGATAACAATGCATGGAAAAGACGTACTGCGGTGGGCGCTACGTTCTTTGGGTGTCCCTTCAAAAAGAGAAGCAACATTCGAAGCCAACCTAGTTCTGAAGAAAACAGAGATCAAATCAGGAGAGCGTGCGGTACTGGGTCGTCTTGCAGAAGGTCGACTAGATGTTCTTTCGAATACGCTGATTGGCTCACCCCAACGACTTGAGGCTCTGACAAAGAAGGATTGTATCGTGCTTGTACCTGACTTCAACCATCTAGGTCTCAAACACGATTTTCTCATTGTTGGGGACACACAGGCAGTCAGGACTACGATTTCAGCCCATGCACTTGAGGCCACTATCTTTGAGGTTTCTGAGCGCAGTTATGCAATTGTTTCAGCGCCACATGTCTGGGGAAAGGAGCTCCTCATAGTCGCCATTGCTGCTGGACTTAGTGTCTACCCCATTGTACGTGTCGATTCATCTCGAGGTTTCCTCCGCTGTGAAGCTGTGTTTCCAGACAACCATGAGGGTCTCATGTGGAGCGATGGGCGGTCTAGTTGACCGTTTCCACGATTGTACCTATTGCTCTGGTGTTAGCTTCCCTCAGCACTATCTTGTCCCCAATTCGGACCGCTTCAGGATGTGACATGAATTCAAGTCTTACCCTTGCGAAATCCCCTACACAGAGATAATCAGCATCATAGATCTTCCGAAGGATTACAGTGTGTTGAATGGTGTGGGACTGAAAGACGGGGGCATATCCCACCGTGATGCGTGTCGGGTGTCTGGTGACAACTATGTTAGCTTCAAAGACCCGACAACCCACTATGGTATCATCGGGGTCTGCAACGACCTGTCCTCGACGAACTAGGTGCTTGTCAACATCCTTGATGTCGAAACCAAACAGGTCTCCCGACCTTAGAGCTCTTACTCGTTTCTTGAACATCTCAATTGAGAAGAGCCGCCCATCAACGAAATCCCCATTTTCAATGGGCCCCAACATCACAGACTGTCCCTTCTTGAAGACGCCTGAGTTGACGGTCCCAGTGACAACAACGTTTGTGCCTCTGATACCGCGGTATACCTTGTCAATGTACGCCCGAGCTGGCTTTGTCACGTCCACATTCCTTGAACTCGAGGGAAGATGCTTCAGGAAATTGGTAAAGAGCTCAAGGGACTCATGTTCAGTTGCTGCCAACTGCAGAACTGGCACAATCGTACCGTGGCTCAATTCCTTGACTAGGGGCTGAATATCCGCCGGTTCTGTGATATTGACCGGAATCCTTCCGATTTCCTTCAGTGTGCTTCGTAT
>WTCK01000047.1 GCA_013138615.1 Candidatus Thorarchaeota archaeon
TGTTCCAAGCAAACTACGGATACCTGATAGAAAACGGTGAAACCACACAGCTCGTCCGCGATGTTTCAATGGCAGGACAGATTCTTGAAGTGCTTGCGAAGATAGATGCCATCGGCGAGGATTTTTCAATGGACTCTGGCACGTGCGGAAAATCAGGGCAATCCGTACCTTCAATGTCCGGTGGGCCTCACGCTCGAATCAGAGAAATTCCTGTGGGAGGTGCATGAGTTGGATCAAAGGCTTCTTGAGATTGGGGCGATGGTCGTTAAGAGGGCAGAAGAACTTGGCGCAAGTCAAGCCGAAGCTTATGTGGCAGCATCGCGATCATTCACAATCGATGTTGAGAATAACGCAATCAAGAGTGCATCTGAGAAAAGAGACGCGGGGTGTGGCATCCGTTCTGTGGTCAAGAAGGGCGGAATTGGCTTCGCATATGTCACTACGATTCAAGATGAGGATTTGTTTGAGGCGGCTGCGAAATCCGTTAAACTCGCAAAAGTATCAGTGCCCGATCCGGACTTCCACGCATTGCCATCCTACGACGGAGTCTATCCTCCCGTAAAGGGACTCTATGACCCGGCAATTAGAAGGCTCTCGTCTGATGGAGCTGCAGAGCTGATTATGCGGACTGTCGATGCCACGAATGAAGCAGTTGACAAAAAGCAAACTGCCGTGGAAGCACAGTTGTACGCATCCACCGGGGCCAAGGCAATAGTCAACTCCCTTGGCATCTCCAGTTCCGTGGAAACCGCATTCATGTTTATCAACAGCTCTCCCACGGCTAAGGATGACACTGAACAAACTTCCAGCTACGAGTTTCAGGTATCTAGAAACCTCAAAAGCATAGATCCTGAATGGGTTGGTTCCACTGCAGGGCGCAACGCAATAAACAATCTCGGTAGTCGAACAATCGAGGGCGGTGATATGCCCATCATTCTCACACCTCTCGTGGTGAGCACAATCATCGGAGGCGGATTTGGGGGTGCCATCAATGCTGAGGAGATTCAATACGGGCGCTCATACATCGCAGACGCACTGGGCGAGTCGATTGCTTCAGAAGCGCTCAGTATCATGGACGACTCTCATATAGCTGGTGGGATTGGCTCTCGACCTTTTGATGCTGAAGGGGTTCCAACGCAATGCACACGGATTCTGCACGGTGGGGTATTGAAGAACATCCTCCACAACTCCTATACCGCCAACAAGGACCAGGTGGAGAATACTGGAAACGCAAGTCGGCCCTCCTACTCTGGACTCCCTTCAATTTCGCCTTCCAACCTTGTGATAGCGCCTGGAAAAGGAACCCTTGATGATCTAGTTTCGGAAATCAAGAAAGGCATCCTGTTCAGATACACTGGCGACCGTCCAAACATGACGACAGGCGATTTGAGCGCAATGGTGATGGAGGGTCATTACATCAAGGACGGATCGATTGAGCATTCGGTGAAGAACACGCTCGTGGGCATCAACATGCGTGACTTGCTTCAGAGAGTGCGTCGAGTTGGGGCTGACGTTAGGGTGACATCAACTGTTGTGACGCCCTCGATTGTGGTTGAATCAGCTAGAGTTACTTCGGGATAAGCTACATTCTCTCGACAACTGGAATGCCCAAAACTCGTAGACAATTCCCCATAGTTATCCTGAATGCAGACACTAACTCCAAGCGTGCTGCCTTGGTTGTTGGCTCAGCTTTCAATACTGGACAGGAATCGTAGAACTTACTAAACAATGTAGCCAACTCGTAGCAATATCCTGCAATTCTGTTGGAGCTGAAGCTAGTTCCCCATACATCCTTCTTCAGTCCCCTCACTACTTCAAGAATCTCCTCAGGGAACTTTGATATTGCCTTCACCAAGGCGAACTCAGCCTCCGAGGACAGCAATGTCAAATTCACCGATCCTCCGGGTTCCATCTTGGCCTTTTCGAGAATCCTTTGTGCTCTTGCGAATGAATACTGAAGATAGGGAGCAGCATCACCGTTGAAATCGAGCGCCTCTTCCCATCTGAATGTAATTTTCCTGTCAGGTGATGCCTTCAACATGAAGTACCTGACTGCACCAATGCCCACCTTGGCGCCTACAATTTCCTTGAACTCGTTGCTTTCATCGGGGTTGCGTTTCGCCACCTCTTCCTTCGCGAGTTCGGTTGCCTTATCCAAGACATCATCCGTAGAGTACCCGATCCAGGTTCCCTTTCTCCCCGAGAAGTCTTCATCCTCAAGACCAACGAATTCGTAGGCAACATGGTGGGAATTAAGGCTCTGTTCGTGGTGCCCGAGCAAGTCCAGGATGGTGTAAATTAGTTTCTGTGGATGTGCTTGAGCAGATGCAATCACGTTGTAGACAATATCAAATCTCCCTAGGGTGCGGTCAGACCCATCCAAGGCAGTTCTATACACGTCCTCGCCGTTCGCCTGCTCCTCAAACACTCCATAATGAAATGGGTCCTTGATGATGCCGAACTTCCACATTTGAAATGCAACGTCCGCTCCTGTGTATGTCCGTGTTCCATCCGACCTGAACAGGACCTTGTGGGGGTCCTTCATGTCTTTGAACTCCTCAATTGCGGCCAAGTTCGCAACGATGCAGCCCTTCTTCTCCCCCTTCGTCAGCATCAGGATGTTCTCTGCCTGCAGCATTAGATCCTTGGCAGTCTGCAAGAGGCCGCTGTGTGCAATCGAGCTCTCCCAGATCTGGTAGTTCTTGTAGATGCCCAGGCGATACGCTGTTTGACACTGGGCTTTGAGACACAGGGTGACCATCTCGGCGCTCCGCTTTGCCTCTTCTGAATTCAGGTCTTCCAGTCTGCGGGTAATCTCGCGAATTTCATTCTCTGCGTCACTGTCGTTCTCTGCGATTTTTTGAACTTCAACATACAGGTGACCTAGGAAGTGGTCCATCTTTTCTGACACATCTTCCAGATGGAGGTCATCGTGCATTATCTTCCATGTGAGCTGGGCAATCTGAAGCCCAAGGTCGTTGATGTAATCGATTCTCACAACCTCGCAACCTACTGTTTCAAGGATGTTCGCGAGTGTATCGCCCAGTATTGCGTTGCGCGCGTGACCTATGTGCCAAGGCTTGGATGGATTCACTGCGGGGGATTCGATAAGTGCCCTAGTGCCCTTGAACTCCTCTGTCATGCCGTACCTGTCTTTAATTTCGCATACTTCACTCACAACATGCCTTGCGAATTCTTCCCGGTCAAAGAAGAAATTGATGTA
>WTCK01000038.1 GCA_013138615.1 Candidatus Thorarchaeota archaeon
GAACAAGCCGCTGTTGATCATGAAGTCGCGGCCTGATGCAGCCTGCCCTATCCACTGCCAGACCCAGTCGAACCAGCTTAGATTGAGGTACATAGAGCCCGCAACGACCCAGAACGTGATTAGTGTAAACGCCGCGAGGAATGCCTTGGCACGACGGGTGACACGATGAAGTAGTCGATTGTGCAGCCAGACGATAAACGCACCGCACACTACAAGCAGCAATGGATCGACTAGAAAGCTCATGCCTACAAGTATCGTGTTACTACCATAAAAAACCGCGACATCACCATGCAGCACTAGGTCAAACTGATTCCGCGAAGACAATACGACGAGATTATAAACAACTATCAACATTATAAGATATGATAGAAATGAGTGAAACAACTACAATTCCACTGACCAAGGAAACCAGGGATCTGCTAAAGAAGCACGGGCGAAAGGGAGAAACCTACGACCAACTGATCCGACGGCTGATGGAGGTTGCTGAACAGCTCGAGTTCGCGGAACGTCAGAAACGAATCCTTGCCGAAGAGGAGTTCACGCCCCTTGGCGAAGTATAGGGTTCTTCTATCTGAAACTACAGTTTCTCAGTTGAATTTACTGGAAATGAAGCAAAAGGAACGAATCAAAGAAGCATTGAGAAACCTTGAGCAGGATCCATTTCAATCACGCTCCAGAGCTGACATAAGGAAACTCAGCTTTCCATTAGATCCGCCACTTTTTCGCTTAAGGATTGGCAACTACAGAGCCATCTACTTCGTAGTTAAGCGTGAGGTCAAAGTAACGGAAATCATCCATCGGAGCAAGGGTTACAATTGGCTAGGTTGAATGGGTTATTGGCGCACCACTGTTGATTGCTCTCTTACTGTGTGTGTTCTGAGAGACACGAAGGCTAATCTTTAGGTTAATACTATGTCAGAATCGCGATGCGGATTGGGATTCTACATGGATGGATGCTCTCAGGGTCAGGAAGCAACATCTACGTTCAGAATGTGGCAAGAACTCTTTGGGAACAAGGTCACGAAGTGCACCTGTTCTGCCAAGACCGGGATACTGCAAGGTTCCCTTTCATTTCCTCCATTAGGATGCACAATTTAGATGGAAGCGTCGCGGAAACGGTCCTGTGCCCTGATGGTGTAATAGTCCATGTGCCAGACATCGGTCCAATCCTGCCCGTCTTCGTATGGGATCGATACCCCCACTTCGAAAAGGTCATCGAGTTCCCCAAAATGAGTTTTGGAGCTCTGCAGAGCTACTTGGACTGCAATACGGATGCAATAGCAACAAGCGTGCAAGAAGACGAACTTGATATCCTACATGCCAATCATGCTATCATGATGCCTGCGATTGCTCGAGAGGTGAGCAAGAGGACTAGTATTCCATACTTGACAGCACTACACGCGAGTGCACTTGTCTATTCTGTCAAAGATGATCCCACCTGCTTTGAGCAAGCTTTTAACGGATTAGAAGGGGCAAGTGCAGTTCTTGTTGGGAATGAGTATTTCAAATCCCAAGTTATGGAGATGTTTGCAGAACGCTATCCGGAGTTATCTGACAAGATAGTTGAGGTGCCATTGGGAGTCGATACCAGTATTTTCAAACCCACTCCTCGGAACGAATGCGCCAAAGTAATCGCTACTTCGTTGAAAGACAATAGTGAGCAGCTCCTTGGGAGAGATGCTGAGCAAAGCCGGACGATTCGTCAGACATTCTACGAGTGGATTAGAAAAGGCGAGGTTCCCCAATCGGTTTTCGAATTCGCCAAACAATATTCGCAAAAGCATCCAGATGCAGACCTGCAGCATCGCATTGCTAGCATCGATTGGGAGAAGCCAGTCGTCATGTTTGTTGGGCGGCTCATTCCTGGAAAAGGCGCTCATGATCTTCTGATAGCGTACTATGAACTTGCTAAGAGAGTTCAATCTCAGTTAATCGTAGTGGGCGCTGGTCCCATGCGGGAATGGCTGGAAGCCTTTGCCATGTTCAGGCGCTTCGGTATCGGCTCGATGCTTGCGCCTTGGTTAGATGCTGCGAAAAAACTTCCGGATTCTGAAAATCTGCTGTCAGCTGCTGTAGAATGGGTTGAAGAAACTGCAACCTCGTGTGAGCCCATGCTAGACACCAAAGTTCTGTTCACAGGATTCCTTGATCACACTCTTCTCCAGCATCTCTTACCTTGTGCTGATGTTGCTGTTTTTCCTTCCCTGGTTCCAGAATCATTTGGACTGGTTACACTAGAAGCTGCTTCAGCCGGCGTAATTCCATTAGTGACGGATTTCTCAGGGTTGCGTGATAGTGCACTCGTATTCGAGCAGTCCATTGCTGAACTAGCTGAGAATGACTTGCGTTTTCCCCTAGAGCCCCAGAACCGGGTCCAAACTATCGCAAATAGGATTGAACATGCTTTGACTCTCTCGAAGTCATCCGCGCTGGGAAAATCGCTCCGTGCAACATGTGAACGCGTGTATTCATGGCAGGCAGTCACAGCATCCTTGGTCAAGGTCTACGAATCAATCACAAAATAGAATTCCTTAGAACACGTGTTCCAAGAGAAATGCCAACTGCGATAAGTAAGTGAAAAGCACACTTAGACCAGCAATGCTTGGAAGCGACATCAGTGACGTATACTTACGGCCCAGTATCATCATGGCGCTACGGACGTTCCTTGGGAGTGGATGTCACTACTCCCCCGAAGAAATGCACCTACAATTGCATCTACTGTCAGCTGGGTCACACAAAGAAGCATGTGACTTCACCTGAGGAAATCCAAGACGAGATGCCACTTTCTGATGAAATCATCTCCGAAGTCGAAGAAACACTGAACAGGTTGGACAGAGCGTCCGTAGACGTTCTGACGTTCTCGGGGACCGGAGAACCAACGCTCAATCCCCAAATCGGTTCAATTGTATCCAGTATTAGAGGGACCGCACAGGATTTGCCCATAGTTCTCTTGACAAATGCATCTCTGCTGCCTAGCGAAGCCATCCGCAAAGGGGTCCTGGAATTTGACATAGTTACTGCTAAGTTTGATGCAGGCGATGAAGACACCTTCAAGCGGATAAACCGCCCTTCCAAGGGATCATTCAAGCTCCATGAAATCAAAGATGCGATTAAGAAGCTTGGTGAGGAGATGAAGGGCATGCTCGCACTAGAAGTAATGTTGCTTCGTGGCCCAAGAGGACTCACGAACGTCAAGGGCCTTCCGAAACGGGCTCTAATCGACGGCATTCTCGACATAAGCCCGGATCTAGTACAATTGTACACACCGTGGCGTCCAGCACCAGTATCAGCAGTACGGCCTGTTTCAACTAAGGCTTTGAGAAGTTTCGGGGCTGCGCTTGAACAACATCTTAGCCCAGACAAACTGTGGATATACGGAGTCCATGATGCTAGAGGAAAGACGGTTGTCTGGAAAACCCGCCATGCTCTTGAGGAGGAAATACTCTCTCTTCTGCGGCGCAGGCCCTGCCGCACCGTCGATGTGTCGTACTCTCTAGGTATAATGCCAGCTGCGGCAGCAAGTACACTTGAGAAACTACACAAGAGCAATGACATCACAAAGGATGAAGTGGGAACTGACGTCTTCTACAGGGCCGAGGCATAGTGCAGGCCATCCTATGAAGATACAGTTGATACCTGTCTATGATTTGACACTCATCGCCTCTTTGGCTTTCTCTTCGTCTGCAGAAGTTTCTTCACGTCATCGACATCATTCATGGCTAACATTCTAATCCATAACCAGCGGCCATCGTGCAACTGCTCTGTGTTTCCTAGAAGCTCATTGACTCTAGAGTTCAACTCATCTCGCATTGAGAGAGCCGTCGTGGCCTCCTTCCTACCAAGAACCACTAGAACTGTGAATCCCCCTTTCTCAGGAAAGAGTGAGCATAATGTCTTGCCGCTCCTGCGGTAGCGAACCGTCCATCCGTACTTTGCTCCATAAAATACTGTTTCAGGTACGAAATCGTAATTATCCTCGATGAATTGTCTTAGCTCCGTCCACGCCGCCTTTGCCCTTTCCCCCACGAAACTCATCATCTCTTCTTCAGTTGGCTCTCGTGCCTTGTCCATCATCCTTGG
>WTCK01000032.1 GCA_013138615.1 Candidatus Thorarchaeota archaeon
CTCTGAAGGAATGAGGTATGAGTTGGAAAGGCAGTTTCCATTCCCTCATTCGACTTGCTGCCTGCTTTAGCCAGAATCTGAAATACCAGAATCGGTATGACGAATGCCATTACTGGGTGCCAGAACATGAGCAGCACGATGTTTTCAGCAATTGCAAATCCAAAGACCGTACCAAAAAGAGGTGGATCAGTGAAGTATCCCGCCCAGAGAACCTTTGTGACCCACGACTCATAGAGCCCGAATAGTATCCCCCAGAGGTACAGCTGGCCCATTGACGTCCTCTTGGACCTCATGGCAAGATTCAGAAAGAGCAGAGTGTGCGACCAGTAGAGGGGCAATGTGACAAGCCACGCCCACCCTGTGATGAACCATAAAATGGATGAACCCGAGAACGCCTCAGCGAACACCATCGACAGGAAGCCGATAAGCACTAACTGAGCCCACCTTGAATCTGCTGGTTTCTCTGATTCTTGCATGCCCATCCTGATGATTACCACGCGGATATCTCTTCCTAGAACGAGGTGTATTCCAAAGAACTATATCGCGTGCTGGGCGCTCTCCTGTGACCAGAGATGCCTTACTACGTCTACATAATTGAAACAGAAACTGGCACCTATTACACTGGTCAGACTAATGATCTAAAACGACGACTGAACGAGCATGTATCCGGTAACTCAAAGTCGGCGGCCTACTTCCACATGCATCAACCCAAGTACCTTGTTTACACGGAAGAATGCAGCACCAGGGGTGATGCTCTTCGCCGTGAGCGTCAGATTAAGCGAAATCGACGACTTAAGCTATTCTTGATCGGTGACCGACGAGACCTCCAAGGACTCGTGAACTCAGAGACCATCTCCTAGGACCGATTAGTTTTCATATCCGGGGCATGTCAATCAATGACAGGTGTGCAGTGATGACAGAAATGGTCTTGGCGTTGGATGTCGGAACTACCGGAGTGCGCTCCATCATCTTTGATACTGAGGGCGCTGTTATCGCGCGTGCCTACAAGGAATTCAAGAGGGCATATCCCAAGCCCTCCTGGGTGGAGCAGAATGCGCAAACCTGGTGGGATACTGCCTGCGTAACAATCAAACAATGCCTCAAGAGCCCAGGTGTCAGCGCTGAGAGTATCTGTGGGCTGAGCGTGACTAACCAACGTGAAACGGTCGTTCCAATCGATGATGCTGGCAGTCCACTGCGTAGTGCTATTGTGTGGCAGGATCGTCGAACAGTGCCCCAATGTGACTGGATTCGAAATATCATGTCGCCATCTGATGTGTATTCAATCACTGGTCTCACCATTGACCCGTATTTCACCGCTCCCAAAATTCTCTGGATTAGGAAGAATGAGCCTGAAGTCTTCAGCAAGGCTTGGAAGTTTCTCTTGGTTCATGATTTCATGGTCTTCAAGCTCACTGGCAAAGCGATCACTGACTATTCCAATGCAAGCAGAACGATGCTTTTCGACATCAAAGATGCAAATTGGTCTGAAAAGATGCTCAACGCATTTGACATCCCGCGGGAGAAGCTTCCTGATCCTCTGCAGTCTGGTGCTCCCGCAGGAGCGGTAACTGCGAAGGCAGCAAAAGATTGTGGGCTGAAGGAAGGCACTCCTGTGGTTGCGGGAGGCGGAGACCAGCAATGCGCGGCGCTAGGAGTGGGTGTGGTCCGCGAGGGCGCAATCAAGTCAACTACAGGAACAGGCACTTTCCTGCTTGCCTACTCTGACACTCCCAGATTTGACAGCGAAATACGACTGCTCTGCAGCCGCCATGTTGTTCCAGGAGCCTTTGTTGTAGAAGCAAGCATGTTCACCACGGGCTCAGCTCTCAGGTGGTTCCGCGATAATCTGGGGACAGAAGAGTGCAATCTTGCTAAAGAGCGGGGCATCGACCCGTATGAGGTCATGTCGGAAGGAGCCGGCGAGATTGCAGCTGGTTCTGAGGGTGTCATCCACCTGCCGCATTTCGCAGGGGCCGGTGCGCCCTACTGGAACCCACACGCGCGTGGCGTGTTCGCCGGTCTTGCCCTTGGCCATACTAGAAATCATCTCATGCGGTCGATTTTGGAGGGCGTTTCCTATGAGATCAGAACCAACCTAGAGGTCATGAATGATATTGGTATTCCTGCCTCAGAGGTTCGTGTGACTGGAGGTGCTGCCAGAAGTCAAGTGTGGATGCAGATACAGGCTGATGTGCTTGGAGTGCCCGTAATCCGGACTGAGATGGAAGAGGCCACCGCTCTAGGAGCCGCAATCATTGCCTGCAAAGGGGTGGGTTTGTTTGACTCGATGGTAGCGGCCGCTGACAACATGGTGAAGCCATTGGATCCACTTAAGCCGCAAGAAACGAATCGCAATGTCTATGCCGAAGGATTTGCACGGTTCAAGCAGCTCTATGCTTCAATATCCAACATAGAGTGGTCTAGCCATTAGGTCGAATAGATAGCCAGTTTGTTGCCCTTGTCCAAGACAAGTATCTTCACGTCTGGGTCATTTGATATCCACTCATCAATCACAGTTTGTGGATTCTTCGTCTTGTCCAGGTGAGCCGATTCTACGGTTTCTCTGTCGAGCTCTGTAAACATCCGAATGCTTGAGAGGTTTTTCAGGAGTTCAGCGAATTTGTACGCCTTGTGTTCGTACAGATGATATCTCCCGCTTATCGATTCAATAACAGTATCAAGCGGAGCCGTCAGCTTGTTGTAGAAATTCTCCATTGCACTCTCAGGCGCTACACCATCTCTGCACTCTGCAAGAAACAGAATCTCTCCACCTTCTGACACTGCATTCTTAGTAAGTTCAAGTGCTCTCTGGGCATGGTACAGGCTCTTGTCTTGGGGATAACCTCCAGGGGACACCACAATCCGTGGTCTAGCGGTTACAGTGAAGCTTGCCATTTCATCAAGCACCCTAATGCCATCAGATATCACTGGCTCCATACGACCCGCGCTGGCCCACACCACTTTGTCACCACTCGATACGGTTGAGAGAGTGAAGACTATGGCACCTTTGGTTATCATTTCAGCCGCTTCTCTCATATCATCAGCAAGTGGGTTGGTTCGCCTTGCTGGATCTGGGTGGTATGGATGTGTTCCGAAGGTCGATTTGGGGTCAAGCGCCATTGAATGATTGCCCTCGATTGATGCAAACCCGCACACTCCTGGCAAGAAGTCCTTCAAAGCATTGGAGTATCCACTGAAGTAATGCGCCTTCATGTCAGCAAGAGGGACATACACATCGTGACCGACGGCATCTGCGTTAACAATGACTGGCGTACCTCTGCTTGTCTTCCCCAAGTCCGCCATGTCAGGTTCTTGGCAATCGTGAATCTTCACTTTGTAGTTCTTGAGCCCTGCATCCGCAGACGCTCGTTTGATCATATCTACGATTTTCAAGTTCTCGGGATGTTCCACTTCATGCGACCCTGTTGTGATTATGTACTGGACTCTGCGTGCATTCGTTAATTTCGGAGCAACAGCGTTGAGGAGTGCCCAATGAGGTTCGTCTCTAGTATGGTCCTCAACCAAGACGCAAACGCTCTTGCCCTTGACGATATCTGTCAGGGCGGGTCCGTATGGATTCGCAAGAACCCTGTTGAGTTCCTCTAGACTATCCTCTACAGTTTCGACTTTCTTCGGTGCGATTATTCCAGCGAGGTTCCTCTCAGGAATCTGCAAATCCACTGTTCCATCGCCGTAATTCAGAGTCACTTTCATCCTGATTGCCTCAACAATTGAATGGAACGGTCTTTGAAAAGGATTAACTATTCTGCACAAGTGATACACCAAAACTGATATCCGTTCTTGATGTTACTCCAGAAGCATGAGCAATCACCATAGTGGTGGCACCTTCGCAGGGGCAGGGCGATGGTGTGCAGTCGCATCCGAGCTCCCTTGTTCAGTAGTAATCATGGTTTTCATAGGCCATCTTCTAGGTCAGACTTGGGGGGGAGCACAGGGCGCAATCACAGGCGCTATGATTGGAGCGATTGTTGGCTTAGCATTGGGCTTGTACAGCGTCTACATCACGATCCAATACTACGATAAGTTGGAACAAGAGCGTCCAGTCATGCGGCCTTTTCAGCCTCCGCAGGAGGAGATTGACGAGGATGTTGAGTTCCCCGACTACAAGAAACGCTATGAGTAGCTATTTCGTGAAGTCAGAGTCATCCGCGTCCAGTACTTCAACTATCAATCTTGTGGAGGTTCGGCCTATCAGTGCCACAATGATTTGAATTAGAAGAGAGATGAAGAACGCTCCCAGCGCATATCCAAATATCCGAAGAGAAATGGAAGTATGAGACGCAGCCCATGGCATTAGGAACCACAGATCAACTAGATACCAGACGTAGACACCTGTGGCGAACATGGTCAATACAAGGAGTCCATAGATGAAGATAACTGCCTTGACTCTTGGTGCATTCATTCTAACTTGCTCTAGACCGTGTCCAACGACAGCATGGCTAAGCCTTCTAGAAAATCTAAGGAAGACACTGAAGGCGGCTAGAAATACAATGAGCGTGATGATAGATAGAATCAACAACAGCAAGATCTGAATCTCAGGAGCAATTATGTCTAGGAAGCCTCCAATGTACCAGGCCAAGACAGAACCCACCATCACGATTACCGCTAGAATTTCCACCACGAACGTGATAGTCGCAGAATTCCTAAACATTCCTCCAATGTCGAACTGACCGTTTGCATCTTTATCTGTCATATGGACCACACTTGATAGCTGCTCTCTTTTGGTTTTGAATCCTTCTACTATCTCCCACATAGTACTTGATACGGCGCGATATTCGCTCTCTCCTTGTGAGGGATTAAATGCACTGAGATAGCTCGTCAGCTTTATATCAATCAGACGGGGGAGGTCCAATAATCCCATTCAAATCAAGAACGGGGCGGGTTTGCCATGAAAGCCTACAGGGCTGCGAAAGAATTCGGGTTCGTTAATGCACGGGTAAGAGGACAACTGGCCCGCTCGCTTAAAATTGGTACCTATGAACGACTTTTGCGTTCCAAAGACTACGCTGAATTCATCAAGGCATTGATGACCACTCATTATGGTCCAGCAATAGTTGCAGCGACTCCCGCGAAATTGCCAAGCCCTGAAAAGTTGGCAATGATCTTGGCTACCAATTATTCCGATGTTAGTCATAAACTCACCAGGTCTTTGTCTGGGAAGGTACGCGATTTCGCTGAAGCCTATTCATTGGTCTTCTTGACAGAAGGGCTAAAGACCGTGATTCGCGGGATGCATGTGGGTCTCGATAGAGACGAGATACTCAGCTTCGTTGTGCCTGTTTCTCCAGTACAGGCTGAGTTGTTTGCCCGGTTAGTCAAGAAGGAGAATGTGGAGAAGCTCATTGAAGACATCCCGATTCTGGATCTTAAGATTGCGCTTCTTACCAGACTCCCCGCGTACCTAGAACTCGAATCCTCGGTGCCATTTGAGATTGCCCTTGAGGAGTGGTACCTGCGGAAGGTCATGGAATCACTGGAGGCATTCCCTGATGAAGATCAGCAGAGAATTATCCAGCTTCTTGAAAATCGTGTGGACTTGCGCAACACAATCATGATGTTGCGCGCGTTGGTCTTGGGTCTCAATCGACGGATGATTGGTGTTTCAATGGTGCGATTCACGGAGGACTCATGGACATATGTAGACTCCATTCGCTGGCGAACTTCCTGGGCCGATGTGTTGATGCAGCTGAAAAAAACTAGGCATACTGCGCTTGCGGCTCAGCTTAGCCGAATATACGGCAAAACCAATGATTTAGCAGAGATTGAGCTGGCAGTAGAAGATTACCTCGCACAACAGATTAAAAAGCAGCTAACTGGCTACCCATTTCATCTCGGAACTGTGATTGGATTCTTCAACCTCAAGTACCTTGAGATGCGAAATGTAATATCCATCGCAGTGGGAGTCGAGAAAGGAGAACCTGCCTCTATCATAAGACAGATGATTACTATATGGTGATAATTGGAGGAAGCAAATAATGAAGATATATTCCTTGAAAACCAGTCTTACCCTGCTCGTGTTCAGTGCACTTGTCATGTTCCTGTCTTTGTCAGCGCTTGCAACTCTTATCGTTGGAGCGCATGCAGTTAGCGCTTTGAGTGTTACACCGGATCTTGGCTTTATGTTACTCCAAACAGATTCTGTTCTGGGAATTGTTGGTCTTGCTCTAGCTGCGGCGATTACCATGGGTGCAGCCGGAGTTGGTGCGGCCCTGGGAATGGCGTCGACTTCAGCAGCGGCGCTTGGAGCAATTACCGAGAGGCCGGAGCTTTTTGGCAAGACAGTTCTGTATGTGGTGTTCATTGAGGCAGTCGCAATCTACGGTTTCGT
>WTCK01000072.1 GCA_013138615.1 Candidatus Thorarchaeota archaeon
CACCAAGGCGTTGAGGAACTGACAGAAGAAGTTGCAGAAGTGGCTCGCGAAGAGGTTTCTCGCTCAACCAAAGAAGCAGATTCAAAGGAAATGCGGATGTTCAAGCATATGCTCAAGAGCGGTGACCCAACTCCCGAGCTTATGAAGAAGATGTTCGAACGGATTCCTCCTGAAACCCTGAGGAAGATGATGTCCGATGGTACCGATATTTCTCCTGAGATGAGGGAGAAGCTCAGGATGCGGATGCAGCGACAGCCTCATGACTAAAATGATTCCAGATGGCCAACAAGTAATTGCAGGCACCGTGGACGAAACAAAGGTAGGTTCCAATTCACTTTTCTTTGTGACGTAATCGGGGGAAGAATCGACCAGTTCTTTCCATGTATTGACTGTATTCCTCGCCGAGTCCATCTAGAAGCATCTGTTCCTCTTGACGAGCGAGAAATGGGAATAGCATCACTAACAGTACTGAGAAGGCTATGAGCAACAGATTCGCAGAAATTATTGATACTCCTATTGAAAATGTAATCAATACAGTATACATTGGATGCCGTACTCTGCTATAAGGCCCACTTGTTACTATCATGTGATTATCCTTCATGACAAGGTCTGGAGAGAAGTGCTTTCCCAATGTTATGTGAATCCAAGCAAGCAATGGAATGGTCATCATTGCGAGTGCACAACCTGCCCATCTAACCAAGGCTGGGACGGGAAACTGAGCCCATACGACATACTCGGGGATTAGAACATACACGATTGCAGAGATCAAATAGCCAAGAATGATTACTGCCATGCCTGTCTTAGCTAGTTTTCCGTATTCTGTGGGTTCATCTCTGGCCACAATTTGCGTTGATTCTTTCCTATCTTTGTAGAATTTGTAGATTCTGAAATATGCTCTAACAACAAAGAAGAAACCATAGGTTACAATGAATACGACTCTGAATAGCAGCTCTTCTTCCATGTCATTCATCCCTTTTCTAAGACGCCTACGAATCCATAACAAGTCAATGAAAGCGAAACCGCTAAGCTGCAATTTCAGTCTTACCGTCTTGCAGTCCTCTTGCCATGGAGATAGATACTCCTAGCAGTATGTACGATTCCACGACAAGAACCTGGAAGAGCGGTCCAAGAGGAATGAAACCGAACCAGCACCAAAGAACGCTTCTGGCAAGATAGAGCAGCATTGCGATGAATGCAAATCCAAGAGGTGCTGCGAGTTTTCCTTGTCGAAAGATCCACAATAGCTTTCCCAGAGCTAGCACGATAGATCCAATCCCTGCCGCCACTGCGATGTTGACGAGATATTCAACCGTCAATGCTCCGGGAACTGCGATTGCCGTGATTGCGCCAGCAACGGTGAAGACACCAATTGGAATGAAGATTATGGAGGCTACCGTTTTGTCATTCCTGTAGTTCAAGACCTCGGTGGTGGCTCTTAGGTAACTCGCTACTCCAAGAGCTACAAGTAGCAGTCCAGGAAGCTGCATTAGAATGATGGCCAAGTAACCAGTTTCGCTACTGCCAATCACGCCGGTTGCGATTTCAGCTATCGCGAACACAACCAATGCAAGAGCCAACATCAGGTTCATCATATGGAACCTATCTTCACGCATGAAGCCCTCCTGACCGAAGTAAGCAACACCAATAATCCCTGATACTAATGCGGCAAACGGCGGGAGGTAAATGGCCATTAGAAGCATGCTGTCTTCAAGACCTAAGAACCACAAAACTACCCAAATAAACGCAATCAGAATGCCGCCAAGGAGAAATGGCAATACCCCGCGCGTTTTCGACATGGTCATTCGAGTGGTCCTCCCCACGCTTTTCGTGTAGAATGATTCAATCGGTTCTTAACTTGTAAATCTTGTTGGTGTTAGCGAAGCATCTCGTTAAACATTCAACAATTCCCATTCTATATCCAAATAGCGTCGCGGGAATTGCTTCCCCATCTCTTCCTGCGTTTTTTCTAGGATGATGTTGGCAGGCTTGGCGCCCATATAGGAACGCGTGTTTCTCACGATTGAGTGGAGGAAATTCCTGAACCCGTCATTGAGTATTTCGGGAGTGATTCTTCGCTTACCCGCGGCCGACATAAGAGAGCTCTTAACTTCTACATCTAGGCTCTCATCAAAGTCCACAAAGGCAAGCCATGGATAGACCTGCGCTTGCTTTTCTCTTGAATCAAAGAATATTTGATGCGCAACTCTTCGGCCCATGATTTTTGCACATCTATCCATCAATTCTTGAAGCGCTGACGAGAACAGAACCACAACAGCTTGAGCTGGAGAAACAAGCTCAACTTCGTGTTTCTCAGCCAAAACTGCTATGTCCCCTAGAAATCGCTTGAGGTCAGCAGTCTTGACTCTTTCAGCGGCAATTGTGAGCGGTGTTTCACCATCTAATTGAGAGAGGACTCTGGTTACTTCTGGGGGAACCACTTCGGTTGATCCCCTTGAACCAGTGAGTGCGGTTGCCTCGTAGATGTCATCCGATCTTATGGCTGCCTTGACAGTGATTGCCTTCTCCCATAGTGCCTCAGCTGTAAGGTTCAGTGCAATCTCCAGCGGAATCTCCCAGAAATCTGCGGCGTCCTTGACTGTGCATATTTGTGGCACTAATCTAAGAAATGACACCACGTCTGGATTCTTTGTGTAGAACTCCCAATGTGGCTTCACTATGATTTGACTGTCAGGGTCTATCCGGTCGCGGATGAACGCTTCAATGACATGTCGCTCGAATCTGGTGTAGACTGCCAGATCCAGGTCTACCCACCTTAGAAGGCTGAACTGGTTCTCGAATTTGGCTATAATCGCCTTCAGCTTCTCCCTTAGGCGCTGTGACTCCTTGTCAGCAGACACCGCTCCAACTGTCCATTCTCCAAACTCCACGATAAGAGTGTAATCCGCACCTTCGAACGCTCTTGCTTGAGGTTTCGAAGATCGAGTGACCTCATCAAAGAATGTGGTCATGGCGATGACAAATGAAGATAGAAGTTGAGGGTCGAAAACCTCTTCTTGGAAATCCTTGTGATACATGCAAAGCCCTGAATCACGTTTAATGACATAGAGGCTGTTGATTTCCATGGGTGTTGTTCCTCTTCCTCGGTTTACGGTGATACGGCCCTCTCGCGGACTTCTAGTTCCTCATCTTCTCTTCTTAATAGCAGAAATAGCTATGTGGTATCTTTTCCACGCTAACCAGTCATCCGCTATTCCTTACATGCGAGCATAGGACTATAAGCACGCGGACTCACAAGCGGTTCCATGTCCAAACCAGAAGGCATCAAGTTCAGATGCCCCTCATGTGGTGAAGGCGACCTGAAGATGAAGTCGATTCTCTACAGCATACCCTTCTTCAATGAATTAGCCATGTTCACCATGGAGTGCCCTAAATGCAACTTTCATCATAATGATGTATTCTCAGCTGAGCAGAGAGCACCCAGCAGATGGACCCTCAAAGTAAACGATTCCACGCTCCTCTACGCGCGAGTCGTGAGATCTGGGTCCGGCACTATCCGACTGCCGGAGTTTGGCATCGATGTCGAGCCCGGTCCCACCGCCGAGTCATTCATCACCAACGTCGAGGGTCTGCTTCTGCGCACTCGAGATGTTGTCGTAACTGCAATCAACTTCGCTGAGAGCGAGGAGCAGAGGGAGAAAGGACGAGAAGTTCTCGATATGATGGATAAAGCCATTGAAGGGAACTTTGATTTCACGCTGATTATGGAAGATCCTGCAGGAGTCAGTGGTATTATTCCGGAGGATATGACTCTGGTGGAGTACAAGGAACTTACAACCGAAGAGGCTTCCACCCTGAAGGGCGCCCCATTCTGGCTGGATGTTGTGCGCGAAGAGTATCAAGAGCATAAGGGTTAAAACGCCCTTGGCACGGAAATAACTGCAACTGTGGGCCGGTAGATTAGCCCGGCAGATCGTCTGGTTTGCAATCCTTCTGGATCTCTCAGGAGATCAAAACTCCAGAAGGTCGTGGGTTCAAATCCCACCCGGTCCACCACTATTCCTCCCCTAGCATTGCCTTCTGCGAACATTCTAGAGATATCTGGAGATTACCATCTTCAGTGTCTGCAAATGCATCCCCAAGAGAATCGGCAAACTTTTCTTTGATCACACTCGTACTTATAGGGCTCTAAGGCGTGCTGCTACACGGTAGAATACAGGAGTGACCACTGGTGGAAGGGAATCTCGAACCTACAGTCTTACTTGAGGGGCATGAGTTTACAGTATGGTCGGTAGTATTAACTCAGGACGGGCGTCATGTGGTTTCAGGTGGTCAAGATGCTACAGTCCGGCTCTGGGACATACAGACGGGCAAGCTTGTGCACACTTTCATCGGTCACGAAGGCCCTGTTTACGGACTAGCTGCAACTTCTGATGGCCGCCGTGTTTTTTCAGTGTCAGATAGGGACTCTGCAGTGCGCGTTTGGGATGTTGAAGCTGGCACGGCACTGAATATACTCACACCAAACTCACTGCATACCCTTGCAATCACCATCACCCCGGATGATTGCTACGTTATCACCGGTGGGGACGATGGCAAGGATCGTGTGTGGGATATCGGTCATTCAGCTATGG
>WTCK01000225.1 GCA_013138615.1 Candidatus Thorarchaeota archaeon
CCACGCATTACCACGGTGACACAGGCACTGGATCCGACTTCAATTATGCCATCTCTTCTGCTTCTACCAGTTTCATCAGCGAGGCAACCCCCTCAGTACCCACTCATTTTTACATCGCCGGTGAGGCCATTCATGCACTCACCACACGCAACCTGAATACCTATCTTGCCGAAGAGCTGCGAAAGGCGGCACCCACACTTGCAGGCAAGACCATACAACTGGATCATAGCACTAAGTCTATTGATACGGTTGGTAAGGTGATCGTCTCATCTTTTGATGAGGCTTCACAATCGGTCAGTTACGTAGGCCGGATACAGAAAGAGCACCCGATTGCCATATCAGTGGAATCTGGTGATATCGATACTGTGTCCATTGGTGCCTACGCAAAGGACATCACATGCAGTATCTGCGGAGAATCCAAAATCCGTGGTGGCTGTACACACCGAGTTGGCAGAGAATATGAGGGCGAGATCGCTACCGCAATAGGTAAAGATCTCACCTTTGTAGAACTCTCAGTCACTCCTGTCCCAGCAGATCCCAGAGCATCTGCGGGAGTAATGAGCTATGACTCTTTGGAGTCTGCTCTAGTTGCTCTGGCAGAATCGTACCGAGGTAATACAACAATGTCCGAACAAGACACAACCCCACAGGTCGATTTCTCAGAGTATGAGGAAAAGATCAAACTGCTTGAAGCGACCCTCGGTGAAGCCAATGCCCGAGAAAGGCATGGATTTGCTAAGAGAATCGCTGAGGCGGAGATCCAACTTGGAGAACGGTACACCAAGGATGAGGTCAAAAGAGTTGAAGAGCTATCTGCACAAAATAAAGAGGCTCTTGAACTTCTGGAATCCTCTCTTCTAAACAGGCTGAAATTGCAGACACCCAAGCCTGAAGCGAAGGGAGCAGTAGCCACAATAACTGAGGAACGAGAACCCAATCAGGTCACTGTGGAAGAGATGAAGGCATGGCTACGTGAGGCAGTCTTTGGATTTCCCCCACCTAGCCCGGAAGCAAGGAGAACCATCGCCAAAATGCGAAGGAATCCAGAGCATCCGATGGCACCCGAGTATGCCCGACTCTTTAGAGGAGGTAGTGCCTAATGTCAGGTAATATTGGAGAAGGCATTCAATACGAACTGATCTTCGACACATCTACCTTTACCACGCACAGGAGAAACCATGTGCTGGGATACACTGGAGTGGATCACACTTGTGAGACCATAGATTCCAGTGCAACCCTTACATATGCTCTTGGTCTGGCATTTGCTGGTGTAGCATTTGTTGATTTCCCCTATGTGGAGATGTCAGCCGCGCTGGCGGATCCATATGATGGAACCAACATGTCAATACCCTACCCCGGTGGGGAAACCGGCATGGTTAGCACAGACGACATGATCACTGTGTTACACAGATGCAGAACATTTGTTATCCCGGCTGAAACCGTTGCCGCAGGCAATGCGCTATTCAGGTCCGAGGTAGCAGATGGTGCTGGTAGTGACATACACGATGGGATGGTCGAAGTAGTGGACACAGGTGAAGTGGATGAGATCGCTTCTGCCTTTGGCATTGCAGAGACTGGATTCACAGTTCCCGGAACTCATGCTGACCACGCAGGTACGTGGAATCAGGATGATGGCCAATACACAGGTCTCCATGAGGCGGTCTGGGTATCAATGTGGAGGTAATCAATAATGGCAACAGACTATTCAGATGGATGGATCAAGTTCGATGAAGACGGTTACAGTAACCTGTTCGACATTGATGCTATGATCACCACAAAGGTTGATGTCCGAAAGCTCAAGGAGTTCGCGCTCTTTAAGCCCAAGACCAAGCTCACTGAGCTTGACAGCGTTTTGAAGAGAGATGATGCTAGGGTCTTGATTCCCGAAGTATTGAATGAACAGATCCAAACCAAGGTGCAAGAAGCACGAGTTGGTAGGGAACTTGTTCAGATGGTCAGCATGTCTAGTGATAGCATGGCGTGGCTAGAAGAAACAGGATTCGAGGCAGAGCAGGTTCCTGAAGGCGCAGAGGTACCGATCAAGCATGCCACTTGGGAGAAATTCTACATCAATGTGATAAAGACGGGTGTACGCCCAGTCATTACCAGAGAGATGGTAGAGGATGCCCATTGGGATGTTGTGCGCAGGAACTTAGATCAGGCAGCCCTTGCTATGGCAAGGATCGAAGACTGGATGATCATGAACGCCCTCAACAGCGGTGTTCCCAACAACTCGGTAATTACCGATGGTGTTGGAGGCATTGGTACAAAGGTTGGAAACCACAGAATACAGATGGGAGCGGCAGGTACTGGTGGTTCACTAACGTGGAGATCCATTGCCAAGGCACTCACTGTGATGCGGTTGGAAAACTATACACCAGATGTCATGTTGATCCACCCAGTCCAGATGTACGACTTGCTCACCATGGAAGGCGACTTCATTGGTGCAACTGAGAAGGCTTATCTGACCCTACCCGAGAGGGTGACAAGTGCCATGTCCAATGGAACCATTGGGTCAATTGGTGGCATGCGTGTTGTGGTCAGTGCGAACCAAACCGCAGGACAAGTCGTGATGTTTGATTCATCCGTATATGCAATCCTTGCTGAACGCAGGCCGGTCAGCATCGACAAGTATCAGGATGTCATCAGACAACTCGAAGGCATTGTCCTCACGCAGAGGTTCAAGCCCGCAGCAATTCGTAGGGATGCCGCAGTAATGCTCACAGGTGGCAAGACTACAATCGTATCGTAGTGACTGCTATCTGACCCATCATCAACCCCCCCAAACACCCCCCCAGGACGCCAGTGGCGAGAGCGGCCCCCCTCTACCATCCTCTATTTTCAACTGCACATCCTAGTTCAGTGGTGATCACTTGGCATTGGTAAATACAGACGCTGAAATATTGCGTGTCAGAAGGATGCTTGGCGACGCGGCCGAGATGAACACAATTACAATTATCAATGAGCTTCAGACTTCTGAGAACGCAAGCGTGGTCAATACGAGATACAAGCAGGTCAAGAGTGTTTCAGGTGTCTGGCTGGCAACGGATCCTGATCATGAGGCCACTGATTACTATGTTGGCATTGGTGAGGCATTTGATATTTACACTGGTGAGATAACACTTCACACACCATTACCCGGCCCCAGTACCAACGTTCTCATCAATTATACTTACTACAAAGGGCTTCCAGAAGAGGTCATCGATGAGATGGTGACCAATGCCAAACAGTACATCTGTTGGTACACCAACTATGAGTTCGACTGGACTGATACCGAGAACAGGACAAAGATCGCCATTGCGGCCATGACTTGGAGAGCTGCCACTGGTGCATTGATCTACATGTACGCGCCTGACATCATGCAGAAGGGTTACAACTGGGCAATTGCCGAGTTCAAGGTGGAGTCCAAGACGTGGGCAGGTTCTATGGGCATTCAGGAT
>WTCK01000165.1 GCA_013138615.1 Candidatus Thorarchaeota archaeon
TGCTCTTCCTCATTACTCGGATAATGATTTTTAGTCTTCTTGCAATGTCTTTTGATCTACAATTAGGACGTGCATCGCTTCTGAATTTCGGACATGTTGCACTTTTTGGTGTGGGCGCCTATTTCATGGCATATACTTTGAACGCAGATTTTCTCCCCCCGCCCTTCAATCTCATAGCTGCGATTCCATTTCCCCTTACATTAGTTGTGGCAATGATGATTGGCGGAGGTCTCGGGCTCATAATGGGACTGACAACGAGCCGTATGAGAGGCACAGCGTTTGCATTTATTGGTTTAGCGATAGCGATGTTCATCTATAATTTCTTCGCTGAAAATCCTGATCTTTCTGGGGGAGAAACAGGACTGAGAGTACCAACTCCTGATATCATTAGGACTGCTCCTTTCTATCTGCTCTTTGTCGCACTTGCATTTGTATTCCTTGCCGCATTTATTGGAATGGTCGTCCTTTACATAAAGAAGCGGACAGATCCTATTGGTCTAATCCTGGTCACTACAGTTATGGTAGCCTTTACAGGTGTCCTATCGATTTTTGGGACAAATGTCTTTGGACCTGTGTTAGTATTCATTGCCTTTCTTGGGATGATTTTCCTCTACTGGATTGAACGGAGCAAATCCATTAGTGACCCTCTTCAATATTCTGAGAACCAAACATTCACAGGGGAAGTAAAACCAACCAACAAACTGACTACCTACGTATTACCTTTCATCATCATAATAATCGTCCTAATTGGTGTGGTTGTTAGTTATGGTTCAAACATTGCTCAAATGGTAACACTGTGGATTGAAGATAGCTCCACATTTTACTTCACTATCCCAGTGCAATTCTATCTAGTATTGACTTGTCTTGTGATAACCTATGTTTTCATAAAACGATTAATTGCATCACCATTCGGGAGAATGGTTACTGCAGTCGCTCAAAATGAAGAACGGGCTGAAGCTTTAGGCTACAATAGTTATCGTGCCAAAATAGTTGTGCTTGTCATAAGTGGGGCAATTGCCGGCCTTGCAGGAGCGCTGTATGCACCATTCATTAGAATTATTGATCCGCACACCACATTAGGAGTCGAAATAACAATCAATGCAATGTTGTACACCATTATCGGAGGAATTGGTACACTACTGGGTCCAATACTTGGAACAGGAGTAGTGGTGTACTCTGAGCTAAATATAGTGGACTTCATAAGGGAGGGGCTAGGCCTACCTGGACAATTATGGTTGGTCGGGCTAGGAGTGATGTACATATTCATTGTCCTATTCATGCCTTTTGGTATCGTTGGTTCTATTGGACGAAGGGCTGGCTCTATCAAAGATAGACTACGACAATTGAAATTAGGTCAATTTGAGTTTGGAATAAAGGGTACCGATTATTGGGTCTTTGGATTACTGGGTACAATAGGTTTGTTCCTATTGTTGTTGATCGTCAGTCTTTAGGATGGAGTTGATGGTATGATCAAGATTTCATCAAGAAAGAAGGTTGAACGAAAAGTGGGTGATTGTCTTGCCATATGAAACTATAGGAAACATCGATATCTATTACGAGATTCATGGACCACCTGAGGCTCCACCACTTGTGTTGATAGGAGGTTGGGCTAGTTATCGTTGGATATGGTTTCGACAAATTCCTGCCTTCAAAGAAAGATACAGATGTGTTGTGTTTGATAATCGTGGAGCAGGAAGAAGTTCCAAGCCTGACCATCCATATACTATGGAAATGTTCGCTGATGATGTTGTTGGTCTGATGGAAGCATTGGATATCGAAAACGCACATATCCTAGGGATTTCAATGGGTGGATTCATTGCGCAGCAAATTGCGATTTCCTATCCCGAAAAGGTTCGAAGTTTGATCATTGTTTCTAGCAGCTTTGGAGGGCCTAATTCTATTCCTATGGATGATAAAACAATGGCCATGTTAATTGCTCTTCCAACTGAAACAATATCAAAAGAGCAAGCGAGGGAGATGCGCTATAAAGCTACTTTCAGTCCACAATTCCTCCAAGAAAACAAGTTAGTGATAGATCAGATAGATGAATGGGCTGAACGGCATCCTACGCCGGTATATGCACAAGTGCATCAAAGCTCAGCAGCAAATTCGTTTAATGCTGAATCGGAAGTGAAACAAATATCTACACCGACACTTATCTTACACGGAGATAATGACCTTTGTTTTCCACCTAAGAATGCAGAACTGCTAGCTAATTGCATATCCACATCGAAATTGAAAATTATAGAGGGCGCATCACATTTTGTCATCATTGAAAAGTATGAAGAGTTCAATAATGAGGTAATGAATTTTATAGACGAAGTGGAAAAAGGATGACTTATTCCTGAGCCCAAAAGGAAGGTGATTTGGCAAGGAAAAGAGTGTTGGGCCCGATAAGCAAACTTAGAGGATGATGTTTATGGTTCGTTCAGCTGTGGTCACAGGTCTGGGAATATATGTTCCTGAAAAGATGTTGACAAATGAAGAAATTGAGCAGATGCTTGATCGTCCTGGAACAGCAGATTGGTTGGTGGAGAATGTTGGCATCAGACAACGTCACGTCATGGCTGAAGATGAGGTGACATCTGATCTTGCTCTTCGTGCTGGTCGTGAAGCATTAGAAAATGCAGGATTGGAAGCAGACGATCTCGACCTAATCATTTTGAGTACTGACACACCGGACTATCTATCTCCAGCAACATCAGTAGTGGTTCAACACAAACTCGGTGCGAAGAATGCAGGTACTTTTGACGTCAATTGTGCTTGTGCAGGTCTGGTTACTTCTTTGGACATAGCCGCCCGCTATATTAGAACAGATTTT
>WTCK01000082.1 GCA_013138615.1 Candidatus Thorarchaeota archaeon
CCCACGATACAAGTTATGTATTGTTAGCCCTGACTATAGCGAAGCGGAAGAACTGCTTGCAGATGTTCTTGGAAAAGTAACCAAGGTCATCGAGAGCAATAATGGCACTATTGTATTTCAGCGTAAGTAGTGGGTTCTGATGACTCAGTTATACAAATGTGCAGATTGTGGGTATTACACGCTAGATGATTCCAAGTGCCCCAAATGCGGAGAACGTGTCAAGACGCCACATCCAGCAAGGTATAGTCCTCAAGATAGGTATGGAAATTATCGCCGACGCGCGAAGAAAAGATTGCGCCAGACATCTAATTAGTGCTCATTCTAAAAGAGGGGGCTAGCGATCGGTCATGGAAGACCAACCGCCAGATTGCGTTTTCATTAGTACAGTTCTACTGGAACCCAGAAAGATGTCCAGTCGGATGATAGCGTAGGCTCGCCGGAGATTACATTATTCCAGAACAAGAACCTGAGCTGGTAATTCATACCGCCAGCCATGAAAACATCCTGCGCGTCTTCCGAATACAGTGGGATTATGAACTCGATTACGTTTTCGCCAGTGGCAAACTCTGTCACATTCAAACTGCTTGAGTCGGCGCCCCATTTTCCGTCGTATCCTACGTTGCCATCGTAGAACTCTTGACCGTCGTAATTCACAATTCGGATGTCGGGACGATCAGTCGAATCAAGAGGTGCAAGCTGCAGACCGAAAGCATCTTGACCCAGCGTGTAGTTGTCCATTTGGATACCATAGTACATATGGGTCGAGTTTGACTTTGTGTACACAGTTGCTTCATAGCCACCTCCAAAGACAACCGGGTAGTTCTGAAACTCTTTTTCGTTGTCAGTGAGGTTACCATCAGCAATACCTCCTTCTAGAGGGTCTAGGTCAGGAATCCAATCCGCTTGGGTCTTGTTAAGGTACTGATAGTACATCGTGTAATCAATCTCATAGATTTTGACTGTACCGTATTCAGAGCTATAATATGGTGGCATCATGAAAGCACCGTGCAATTCTGTTGGCATGTGGCTTGTGTAATCAGAGTTGCCCCAGATTGACTGGTCGATGGCCATTCGGTCCTGTGAGAGCCCCATCTGAGTGGCTTCATTCTGATCCCTGGGTTCACCATAGACGAGCAATTTGAACAGTGTTGACGAGTAGAACGCCTCAAGAGTTGCATCATCCTCACTGAGGTACGTTGCATCATCAATGAAGTCAGATCCGAACTGATCCTCTGCAATCCGCACCATCCAAGGCCACTTGCCCTCATCACCGCCGAAACCGGGGTTGCCATGTCCCCAATAGACAAGGACGTGAGTGGTATTCCAACGTTTGAAGGTCTTGAGTGACTCCGTCAGATTCAGCGCCATTAATGCATAACCCATCCACGCAATTTGCGTACTGTTGAATGTTGCATTATCCACTATCGTGGTCCCACCCGATGCACCATTGATCCAGTATCCGTAGTCCCACCAGCTAGCAATAATTGCATCGTCAGGTAGAGCGTTACGAATGTATGTCATTGCAGTGGGCCAATCAGTGAATCCTGCACCAAGGGAAACAGTACCGGGAGAGAATTCGGGATTAGACATGTTAGCGGCGTAGTCTGCACCCAGAATCACGTTCACCGACAGCAAGAGTCCAATAATCATGTATGCTCCTATTGCGTGCTCAGATGTAAGTGCTGAGCTGATTCGAAACCGACGCCTCTCAAAGACTGACTGTTGAGTTACTATTTTGGCGAACGGAGAGAGGATGCTGTAAACTGCGATAGCTCCAACGACCGCTACAGCAGGGGCGAGAATGAGTCCAAGTCGAATCATACTCCCCGCAAAGTAGACGGTAGTTAAACCAAAGAGGAAGATAAACCAGTCTTCATCACGACCCCGCTTGAACAGAAAGTACATCCCTAATGGGAAGAAGAATATCAGAACCAGTAGCGTCTGGTAAAAGCTTCCCCAAGGACTGGGAAGATGCTCCGCAACTGATGCGAAGATTCGTTGATCAAGTCTGAAGAATGGATTAATGACACTCATGAACTTGGCGCCGAGAGTTACGAACGGATTGGCTTTGAAAGGACTAATGGTGAGTTCTTCATTCCCTGCAAAGATGAAGTATGCTGCTGCTCCCACTGCGGGGGCTAGCAGACCGAGGAGAATCGGTTTCATATGTGGAGCAAGTACAGACGCAGTCGCTTCACGGTAAACTCCAATCCGCTGCCATACCTCATAGCCGGCCAACAGAGCTCCTACTCCAATTGGAGCGAGCAAGGAGAATGAGGTGAGATTATCGAATCCATTGCGTGGGACAAGGCCGCCCAGGAAAATGCCAAGGCTTAGTGTTATGAGATAAGAGGTCAACAGACGCTTGCTGTATCGTCCGGAAACCAGCATGAAGAACCCATAGAGGGCAAGAAGCCCGAGCATGAAGTCCGCTGCCCCCCAAGACCCAAGAAGATAAGCTAGGGAACGACCGGCTCCGACGGCTGAACGCATAGAGCCTTTCTTTGTGCTTCTAATGAAGAAGTATGAAATGAGTACAATGGCGA
>WTCK01000039.1 GCA_013138615.1 Candidatus Thorarchaeota archaeon
GCCTAAGACCACGTACTCACCCGCAGGAAGGTAGTAATTGGGTGCATTGTGGAATGATGAACCATCAATCACACCGAGTACCCGGTACATCATATCATCGAAAACACTGAAGAGCACCCAGCCATAGTCGCCTACGTTCTCTGTGGAGTTGACTTTCACAATGGAATCTTCATCAAGTGATAGCTGATACGCCACAGTATGGGTGTTTAGATGGTTGTTCTCAAGGTAGAAAGCTTCGTTCAGCGGTAATTGGCTTGCGCCAATCTCCTCATTGTATATCGAATAGATTGCCTCGTCCATACCGATGACCGTTAGATAGTAAGACTCGCCTTGGAACGACTGGTAGTAGTGCTGTCCAATGTCGCCCCACAGTTGGGTCTGATATCTCATGACGGCGCTGGACCCTACAAATGCATCGCTAGTAACCTTCAGTTCTGGTTCATAGGGGATATGCACCGGCAAGAGGAACTCCGGATAGTTGATTGAATACCCAATCCTACCGGCATGGGTTGAGTTGGAACTGAACTTGTAAGTACGAGCGGTAGGAGCTTTTTCCGTAATCACTATGGATCCAGAACCGCTGTCCATGATGAATTCACTTCCGGAAAGAACATCATCCACAACTTCGCCGTACTGAATCGTCTGTGGAGCAACAGCCACAGGCAGGATTTCGGCCACTAAGAGCCCTTCATCAGCAGCCATTGGGTACAACCGTATTGCGTACGTTCCTGGGCCGGATGGTCGGAATGGCAGAATTTTCACGTCCCCTCCATTGAGAAACAATGATCCTAGACTGCTTCCCTCATGATCGTATACTATAACATTCATTGACACGGAATCCGTTCTACAGTCTATGGTTACGTGAATGAACTCCTCGGTTGACAGCGTGAGTGTGCCGCTGTGATATAGGTACGGCTCCAAAATGACCGAACTCTGCTGACCAAGGCCCAGCGGAAACACAACACGCTTTTGATCTACTGCTATTTCTAGGTCGTCATTTGTTGTGTTAACGAACTCTGTGAAGATTGGAATGAATGACGTATCGGCCAACCAACCAGGGATGTAGCTGTGATAACTTGCAAAGGAGTATTCTGTAACAGCTGGACCATTCACTAAGTCAGCGGAGTCGCTCCATCCAGAGCTATGGTATCTGTACACATTCAAGCCAACATCTTGGTTGATGTCTAGCCAGGTTATGTCACGCGTACCAAATGGTGGATAGTTGCTGTAGACATATCCCTTGTTTTCATCAGTTATGTTAAGTTCTTGCGAGTGGGTTTCCTGCGTCGCTGAAACATAAAGTGCAGATGCAGGAGTCACTATGAATACAAGTAGTAACATGCTAAGTGTAAATGTAATTAGAATTGCTTTTCTCCCAATGCGCAGCATATGGGTGCACCTCAGAGGCACCTCGATTTATTTCGTTAAAACGCTTGCTAGGGTATACTAAGACAAAATTGCGGCCACGTGAATAAGAAAATGCGCATTCGTATACCACGGGATGGGAGCAATTCGTCAAACCCAGTTCAAATCCGTTGACAATGCCTCAACGTATTGTTGGGAGTTAAATAGCTCTCCGAGAAGCGATTCGTTGGTGCACTAGAGTGTTACGACGACCTGGCCAATATGATGCAAAAGATAGCCGTCAGGAAGCTGCATTGATCTCTCTGAAGAGTAAGGCGTCGAGAATAATCGAAGATGTTAGAATAAATGAAGCACGTCCCGTAATGCTCAAGCACCAGGCCGAACTCAGTAACGAGATTGACAGGCTTTGGCAGGCTGTACAGAGTGGATCAATGAACGTCGATTCAGTTCCCATGCTTCGTTTCATGAAGGATGTAGGATGCAGCGAGCTAAAGAACAAGCTGAGCGCACGACAACTTGATGGTGTTAGAATAATCCGGGAATTGAACCTTCTTGTCAATACAATGCAATTCGTATTGAAACCCAAGGAATCCCGACCTCGCGCAATGTAGAACCTAAGAAAAGGGTGACCAATGGGAAGACTGATAGGCTTGTTGCAATCTGAGCCGTTCTGATTCGCATGAGAGTCACGGTTTTAGGATCGGGCACTTCACTTCCAGACCCAGATAGAGTGCAATCAGGAATTCTTGTGGAAGCAGGGAATCAGACGATTCTCTTCGATATTGGATCTGGTACGCTACATCGATTAACACAGACGCAGGTTGATGTCACAAGCATTGATGCTGTGTTTATCACGCACTTTCACATTGACCATTGCTCGGACTTCATCCCCCTCTGTCAGACCTTGTGGTTGTCTGGCTATCAAAAGACATTGAAGTTGTTTGGCCCGCCAGCAATGAGAGAGTGGGCTCGTGGAGTTCTAGAAGTTGCGTTCCCCTATCTCAGAGGAAAGATACGAATCGAATTGATGGAACTGGAAGAGAGAGAAACCGTGTACCTTGGGCCTGTTGCGATATCAACGAGCGTCACTATTCATGGTTCAATGGACACCCGAGCATACAAGATTGAACATGAGGGGAAGTCTGTGGTCTACACTGGTGACACCGGTCCTTGCAGAGATGTAATTGAGTTGGCGCAGGGAGCAGACCTGCTTATTCACGAGCTGAACTGGATGGATGGAAAACATCCAGAAGGTGTTCATACAAGTCCGTCCGAATTAATGGGCATCGTCGAGGAAACTTGCCCTCACAAGGTTGTACTTACACATCTTTCTCCGGATGTCATCACGAATAAGAAGAGCATACTAGCAACTATTGGCCGACGTTCCAATGCAGAAGTAATCATCGGCGAGGACCTCATGGTTCTAGATGTCTGATGCAACTCATTTCAAGTCAGGGACATACATCTTTCGGATATTCGTATTGCCATACAGAGCTGCCGCAATCAGCAGGGGACAAAGGAGTGTTAGGCCCTCAATCTCGGGCAAGATGAGAGGCACACCGCTTTGAGTTATTGTAAAGCCATTTACTGCCAAAACAAGGAGGCAGACTACGGACGGGGCCGCATTGAAGTATGCTGCTTTCCTCGCGAACCCGTAGCTATAGCTCGAGAGAATCTCCCTGGTGTCTCGTAGAATATTGACCTCTATGAGCAGCATGAACATAATCAGCAATGCGTACCCAAAAGCGTAGAATAGGAAATAACTGATAAGAATCATTATTGCAATCCGAAAATAAACTGCCATT
>WTCK01000146.1 GCA_013138615.1 Candidatus Thorarchaeota archaeon
TCTGTAAAGAGGAATACCAGAAAGCAGGATTTACGCCAGAGATGGTTGCAACTGGTGCGGTTATTGTAACGGGTGAAACTGCTAAGAAACAGAATGCTGAGGAAATCGTAGAACGTCTGTCTTCAGAGTCGGGAAAATTCGTTAGCGCTGCTGCAGGTCCAAATTATGAATCAATTCTTGGTGCGATGGGGAGTGGTATTGTCGCTCTATCACGTGAAACTAATCGCACCATAATGAACGTGGATATCGGAGGAGGAACGAGTAATCTTGCCATTGTTTCTAATGGGAATGTACTCACAACTTCCTGCATCAACGTTGGTGGACGCTTGCTGGGGATAGATGAGGAGTTCAAGATTTGGAGAATCGATGAACCAACCAATTTTGTCATGAAAGAACTTGGCATGAACTACAAGTTGGGTGACATCATTTCAGAAGATGATGTAAAATCAATAGCTAGAGAGTATGCAAAAGCCTTGGTCGAGGTGATGAGAGGTCCTGCAAAGAGTCGTTTTGCAAAGGAACTTATGATGACCGATGATCTAGATTTTTCTATTACAGTTGACGAGTTCTCTTTTTCGGGAGGAGTTGCAGAGATTTACTTTGGGAGTGAAGAAACCTATGATGACATTGGAAGATATCTTGCTGAAGAAATCAAGGCACTCATTGTCGAGCTTGATTTACCCACCATCGAGCCTGAAAACAAAATCCGCGCAACGGTCATAGGCGCTGGTGCATTCACCCTCTCAGTATCTGGATCAACCTGCTATTTTGACAAGAGCATTGAGTTTCCTATCAGCAATATACCAGTTATCCCAGTGAATGTTACCAGAGAAAATTACAGTCCAGCAATTGTTAAGAAGGAGGTCAAGAGAGCCTTCACGAAAATCGATATGATAGAGGGGGAGGATATTGTTGGTTTGTACTTCAAAGATGCACTCTATCGATCCTATTCGTGGCTGCAGGAATTTGTTCAATCTATCGAGAATGCGTTACCAAAATCAGTTACTAGCAAGAAGATGATCATTTTACTCTTTGAGAGTGACATTGGAAAAATGGTGGGACTCATGATCCGTCGAGAAACATCAATTCAACACAACCTCATCTGTCTTGATGAATTGTTCCTCGAAGAAGGTGATTGGATTGATATCGGTGCACCACTCCATTCGGGGCAAGCATTTCCTGTCACAGTGAAGAGTTTGGTATTCAATCAGGACAAGTTTTCTAACTGAGCTTTCTGGGGGGTGCCCTTTCTAGTAATTGACTTTTCGTCAATTATGCGAGGGATAGGAGCTGTTTCACCAGCTGTCGGAAGCAGGTCGCTGGAGTCGCTTCATACTATTATCAGTGTTCCACTAGTTGGTGGTGTACATGACAATTCGCCTCCAACATATACGTCCTCAAGTCGTACCCAGAAATTACCTGTTGTGACTTGACATGTTAGATCCCCATAAACCGTTGAATTTGTTATGTCCATTCCATTATCACCTGGGCAATTTATGCCATGATGGAAGTAAATATTGTCAAAAGTTGCATCGCTAGCAGTTAGATTGATATTCCCATGTCCTGCCAACGCCTCGATATCAAGGGTATATGCACTATTGATGGTAACATTAACGGTTGCTTCTGCATCTCCTTTATTTAATGCACAAACATCACCGGGGTTTTCTTTCAATATCTGAATGGTCACATACTTGCCATACGAAGTATTCGTGACTTGAAGATTCGTGTTTTTTCCTTTTGCTCCTTCGACAAGGACTGTGAGTTTCCAATTGATTTTGATCATGAAACCAGGGTCATCAACCACATTGAATGTTGCATTGTGAAAACAAACATCATAGTAAATTGAAATGTTTTCAGCACTTGGATAGGTGTCCTCATAGATAGTCACTGTTTCATCATAGTCGACCAATTCCGTTTGGGTGAGTAACACGTATAGTCCACCAATAACCACGGCAGTAACTAATAGCAGAACAAAGAGTATACCCATTGATCTTATTCTCATTTTCTTCACGTTCCATTTGTTAATTATTCCGAAATTGGCCGTTGGTTTATCGTTTGAGATTCCTTTGGCTAAATCTATTACTCTGGTCTGATTTTATTAATCTTCTTTGGAGAGAGCTGAATTTAGTATTCTGATGGAGTTAATGCATAAATCTCGCTATAGGCCGGAATGGTGTTTCACAATCTATCACTCATAAGATACAGTAATGTCATCTTCCGTTCTATCTTCGCCTATAAGTTCTCCAAATCGGCTGAATGTCAAGCTTTTCGACTAAGGCCGCCATTTCCGCCTCAGATGGCCGCTCCTCAAAGCGGTTTGCAGCATCCAATATCTTGGGCTGAAGCTGGATATCCCCAGCTGTAATTAGAAAAATGTCTGGATAACCCAAGACCCAATGTACCGTCTTATCAATAGCATCTTGAGTTTCCAATGGTTCATAGAAATATGTGTTGTAGGTCTTAGGGCGATCTTCCCATGGTCGTCGGGCAATAGATTTGATGGTCTGCACAGCGGTGTTGCGTTCGCGGCACAGGGTGAGGAGTTCTTTGAAATCAGCAGCATACCTTGGATTCTGCATCAACGAGTAATTGTAAGGCAGCAAGACTGAATCGAAATCAAAACGTTCGAGGCTGCGTTTATGCACCGCAGGTGTTTTAATTCCGTGTCCCGTTACGCCCAAGAAGCGCACCAGCCCTTTATCGCGTGCTTCGGTGAAGGCGTCCAAAGCTCCTCCCGGCCCCATCGCTTTTTCCCATGCCACGGGGTTGGTCAGACCATGCATCTGCCAAAGGTCCACATAGTCAACGTGTAGGCGATCAAGGGAACGCTGTAGATTATCCCAGGCTCCCTGGTATGTGCGCTTGCGAGTCTTTGTAGCGATGAAGAAATCCCCGCGATGCGTTTCCATCCATGGACCGATGCGCTTCTCGGCATTCCCGTACATGGGTGCTGTGTCAATGTGATTAACGCCATATTGCAGTAAGAGGTCAAGCGTGTGGTCAGCCTCGACTTGTGTCGCTTTACTCAAAGCATA
>WTCK01000286.1 GCA_013138615.1 Candidatus Thorarchaeota archaeon
GACCCAAGTGGACCGTGCATTGCACGAGCATCTAGATGCAAAATACAAACGCGAGATAAACAACATCAGTAGCGGCAAATCCAATGAGCTGGAATCCAGTCAGGCTGTTTCGACCGTAGAATGGGTGTTGTTCGGCAATCCGTTGAGACGCACTACAGTGGGCCCAAACGCTGATTTCAACCCGGGCACCATTGTTGTAGATACCTGAGGTTGCATCCATTACCAGATCCTAAACCAGTTTGCGTTTCAACTTGGATCCAAGCAATCCCCCTATTGCACCAAGAATGGAAATAAGAGCTGCCGCGAGTATCAGAAGAAAATAGAACACCAGAATCATCTCTTGAATTTCTGCCATTGTCAAAGTTCCGCTCTGTACGAGATAGTCCATCAGGTCAGGCGCTGTCAGGATTTCAAGGGGTAGAAAGGCTATGAATGCACCCAGATAACCACCCAAAACCCCCCTCTTCGTAGATACGACTAGAAACCCACATACGATTCCTGTGAAGAGCGGTGTCAGTATGTATGTTATTGGGAATAGTCCGATGTTGAGGAATGCGGTGGCAAGAATCATCAAACCATACTTGGTTCCCTTGGCCATTGGATGGTGCTGTGGAATTTGAGTCAACTCTGGACCTCCTCTGTGATTCTCGCTTGTCCTGATATAACGCTGACGTTATCTGAGCTTTGGGCAGTTGCTCGGGAGCCAATCCCTTTTTCAGTCTCTGCCAATGCTCAAACCTGAATTGGCGATCTATCAAGAGTGGATATTTCAACATGAATCTGACACTTCGAGTACCTGCGGGTTATGATCTCATTTCCTCGGTCCAGTCTTGGATATATCCTGATGTTCAGCCCGTCCCTGAGGTGACTTGGAAACAAGGCGTGGGGCGAGTATTCACCTTTGGCAATGAATCTGCAAGGGTTCTTGTTAGCCAGCTTCGACCGGGCGCCACACTGAAGGTTCTAGCTGAGTCAGTTAATCTCAGCAGAGAGCAAATCCGAAATAAGATTCGCTGGGTTCTTGGACTTAAGGTAGGTGTTGGTGATGCTCTCGCCGCAATGCAGGATGACCCTATCATTTCAGATATCGCTCCATCGGTGGCATGCATTCGACCCTATGTAGCGAATAGTCTGTTTGAGGGATTGGTCAAATCGATCATCCAGCAACAGGTTTCCTACAGAGCTGCGAATGTGCTAACGAAAAGACTTGTTCTTGAACTGACCCAGGCGCACGAACTGGATGGCCGCAAGCTCTATCCCTTTCCAACTTCCTCGCAATTGCTCAACACTGGCGAGGAGGTCCTCCGCGCTCTTGGACTTGGCTACAAGACCAGATGCATTCTTGAAATAGCCTCCTTAGATGCATCTGGAGAGATTGACCTTAAAGGACTCCTAGGATGGCCTCGTGAAGAAATCATGGATACCTTGACTTCGATTCGTGGCGTGGGCGAATGGACCGTGCAGATGCTCATGATTGCAGGCCTTGGCGATTTCACTGTGTTTCCATACGGGGATTTGGGCATACAGAATCTGCTAGGAAATCTCTACCAACATGGGACGCGTATGACAAAGAGTGAAGTTATTGAGAAAGCACATTCTTGGGGGGACGCTGGTCCAATGGTGCTTTATCTTCTAATGTGTGCAGATGTGCTAGGTCTTATCGGAACGAGTGGAAGGCCGAAAACGCATAAAAGGCACGCAAGAGTACGAACCCTATCGAAGGAGTGACATTCGTTGTCATTGGCGGGAACGAAGAAGAACACGAAACTATTGCGCATATGGTCCATGTTTCTTAAGGAAATCAGGCTCATACAGAATGACCGGTACGCCCTGCTTCTCATCTTCGTGCTTCCCGCAATGATTATGGGCACGATGTGGCTAGCCCTTGAACAGAGGAACTTTGCCCCCCCCGCTAACTCCGAGGGAAAGAACGAAGATGCCCTGATAATTGGTCTTGTAGATGATGATCCTACCGATACCTATCCAGGCCAAGACCTCTCAGAAAACTTCACATGGTATCTGCAAAACAGTCCCAACTTCATCATTACTTTGTATGACACTGAAGAAGAAGCTCTCATAGCTCTCTATCAGGACACAGTGAACGCCTACGCCGTTATCCCTTACGGTTTCGAGGGTAATATCACTGGCGACATACCCGCGTTTGTTGAGGTTCACATAAGCAGCACTGATTTTGATAGTCAAGCGGCAGTGTTCTCTGCGTTTAATGATGTAGTCGTCCAGTTTAGGATTGATCATGGCTGGATTAGTCACGAAGTGCGTATGAATCAGGTGAGAGAGTGGGAACCAACAGGCAACTACTTTGCAGCGACCTTTGGTGTGTTCCTCTTAGTTTTCAGCATCTTCATCGCGACTTCAGCCACAGCAGCTCAAGCGATTGTTGGCGATGTTCCACTTAGTAGAATGCTCCTAACCCCGGCCACAAAGATGGAGGCAATCATCGCCAAAGTCACCGGCTATTTCATCGTTGGCATGATTCAAGCTCAGTTCATCTTGGTGCTTTGGATGGGGCTTTTCGGGATTGTCCCCAATACAGATTATCTCACATTGAACATTATACTCGCATTGATGTCTTTCTCAGGCTCATCGCTGGGCGTCTTCATATCCACGATTGTCACAACACGACTTCAAGCGAATCAGTCATTCCTATTTCTGCTATTTAGTTCGTTCATCGTCGGCACAGGCTTCATGGAAGTGGGGATTATCGATGAATATTGGCCATTGAACCTGGGCCGAGTAATGATATTCGATACTGCATTCAAAGGTGTCGACATCATGATCTTTAGCACTGAGATAACACGAATTCTTGCCGTTTCAATTGGAATGATGATCTTTGCTTGGATTGTCTTCTCGAAGCGAAGGTCACTCGCCTGATATTCATGAAATCACTCGAATCCCACTCGGTTATGGATAATATCCTTAAGCCAATCGAGCTATCAAACCTTCAATCCATTTGGAGGCAATAAAATGACAGTTGTTAAAATAATCGAGTTGCTCGGAGAGAGTGAAACTAGCTGGGAAGATGCAGCAAAGAGTGCTTTGGATCAAGCCGCCAAGACTCTGCGCGGTATCGTGGGTTTGGATGTTGTTCACTTCACATGCAAGGTCATCGACAATAAAATCGTGAAATACAGAGCGAATGTTAAATGCGCATTCAAGTATGAGAACTAGGATTCTGCATATACTGAACACCTAGCTATCCAATAGCAGTACGTTCAAAACACTCGGGAGTAAGACTGGCTTGCTTAGTCTTCTCCCAATTTATATTCCTGAATTGGGCACACTAAGTGAGCAGCTATCAAAATCCCATGCTGGTTAGGATTACAACTGCAGCGTTGTTAAAGC
>WTCK01000103.1 GCA_013138615.1 Candidatus Thorarchaeota archaeon
ATCAATCTCAAGTAGTGGAACCAAAGTGGTGACTGCAACCTCTATTGTCATCACCCCTTTTAGCCAGAGAAAAGCCATAATGGCCTCATAGGCATCAGCTGCGCGGCCAATATCTGTCCTGCGACCCATATGCTGATACAGAGATGTGGAACGAATCGCACGAGCTAATACACTGTCTCGCACTTTCTCGCCGGTGGCACTCTGAATAACAAGCGACTTCGCGAGAGAATAACAGAGATTTACGATTCCGTCACCTATCTTTGCGAGACCCTTGTCTTGCATTATCGAATCAATCGTTTCATGTTGGATGAGGGCATTCCACATTGTGTGTCACCAAGATGGATGACAAAGTGTAGTCTTAGTCGACATTGTAATCGGAAACAGCTTGGTTGAACTTCTTGCGGAACTCTTCTGTCCGAGCAAGCATCCTCTCAAGCCCTTCACGAAGGACTACATTGGCCTGACGTTTCTTAGTCTTCAAGGAAACAACGGGATGCGCAAGTAGAGGGTGATCAATTGTGTAACCTGCAAACTCAACAGCTGGTTCCTCAAGGAGCGTCTTGCGTAGTAGATTGCAGAAGCCATGTCCTTCTTCTTGAAACTCAACCTTAATCTCAGTTCGACTATGCTCTATTGTCTTTGTTTTCAAACTTATCGCCTCCTAGGCCTTCTATCCCCGTCACGATAGGAATTCCTGCGACCTCCGCTTCTTCGTCTGGAATCTCCTCCGCGTCTATCTCCCCCACGTCTATCCCCATAGCGACGATCTCCGCCTCCTCGGTCACCATAAGACCTTCTTCGTGGTGCGAGGTCAGGTCGTGCTTCGAGACCGAACATTACTCCGTAATCCTTTGCTGCTTCGCGGGTTTCGTGATTCTCACATCGCAAACAAACCATATTGTTGTGTGTGGTCAAGACCAAATCATTGCCACATCGTGCGCACCTTCCGAGAATCACACCCAAATCTGGGCCAACCACACTAAGCTCAGTGGATAGTTTATGTGTGTTTAATGCCACAGCGCGGACAATATCACCAGCACGGATTACATCATGCATTGATTTCACAAATCGCCGAGTCACATTGCCAATACGAATTTCACCAATGAGAGGACTAAGCAGATCATTCCCGTTTCGTTTCACAATACTGATTTCCGCACGCGATTCGTAAGCGCGAAGTACTTCACCAACCAGGATATCGCCTTGTATTGGAAGTGCAAGCTTGTCACAGCCATCAGGACCCAGAACGCTTATGCTACGCGCTTTGAGGTCTATGGAAACGCCTCCCGCAGTGGTTGCATACACTACGCCGTCTTTCTCGTAGGTACCAAAGCTTGGAGACATCTCTTCAATCACACACAATTGATCCCCAGGAACAACTAGATCCCCATTTTTCACGCTAGACATTCTATTCACAATCCACTTTGCATATTCGGTAGAGGTCAACCCTAATCATGTGTCGTTCTTTCCGGTGAAACTTGTAGATTCTTGGTATCGGAAACTCAAAGCTCTCGATTTGTGTGATATCTCCTCCGAGGTCTTCAACTGCACTCCGAAGGAAGATTCTATTCTTTTCACCTGCGAGGTGCATACTATATGTTACTCGAGCTATAGAGATGGCCGTCCTGAGGAATCTTAAATCCGCACCTCGTTTCTTGACTCCAAAGGGGGGGTTGCTCAACACCGTGTCGATGGGTGCTTTCAATGTTAGATTGCTAACATCCCCTAGAACCCAGTCTGTGGTGTCCTCTGTCCCGAGTAAGTTGGAGTTTCTTAGAGATGCCTTTAAGGCTTTGCTTTGGACATCCACGCCCACTGCTTTCTTCGCACCGAGAAGGGCTGCGCCTATTGCGAATATGCCATCTCCGCACCCAAGATCAAATACCAATTTACCACCGAGATCACCATGGTCCATCTCGGCGGAGAATAGCACTGCGGCTGCAATGGTAGCAGGGGTAGGGTATTGTTCTAGAGAAACATCGTAGTCAGAGATTCGCTCCATTGATTGTAGTGTCATCTCTAGGTCCTTTAAGCGCAACTTGCAGTCTCCCGTTTCGCATAACAGTCTACCCAGTTCTAACAATGAGGTATTGATGAACTCTGCGGATGCGTCAATAACAACAAGAGGCAATTAGTTGTTTTTCAAGCAAAAGGTAATACGTAGCTTTATCAGGAGCTCCACTGGAAGCGATGCTTATTCCACAGGAACTTACCATGGTTTCGGATGGAGTTGGGTGAACACAGTGGAAAAGCCGCTAGATAAGCTCTTCGATAAATTCCTTCAAGGTCAAGCGATCTTCAAGGACAGGAATGCCCTCAGGCCGACTTACGTACCCGATGAGCTCCCGTATCGGGACGACCAGATGAGCAGGATAGGTTCAATCCTAGGTCCAGCGCTTCGAGGCGCACCGCCGTCAAATATTCTCTGCTACGGCAAGACTGGCACTGGAAAGACTGTGGTTGCTCGCTATGTTCTATCATTGCTTGTGGAAAAGGCTCGAAAGAGTGGAGTGATTGCGCCACTTACGGCATATGTGAACTGCAGGATTGTGGGTACAAACTACAGAGTTCTGAGAAAACTCTGCGAAGACATCGACGCAAGAATGCGTAATGGTTCAGAGGTTCCATTCACCGGTCTACCCACTGATGAGATTAGATCAATATTCAAGAAACGCCTTGACCAGCAAACGAGCATAATGGTCGTTGTCCTAGACGAGGTGGACTCTCTAGTCAAGCGCGATGTCAGCCAAGGAAACGACATCCTCTACAGCCTCACCAGGATGAATGGAGAGCTGGCGAATAGTAGAATTTCTATCATTGGAATAAGCAACGACTTGAAGTTCAAGGAGATGCTTGACCCACGCGTGCTATCGACACTCGGCGAGGAGGAGGTCATATTCGCGCCCTACAACGCAGTGGAGCTGAGAGGTATCCTTCAGCAGAGAGTTGAGATTGCGTTTAACTCCGAGGCGATTGGAGACGAGGGGGTTATCAACCTTGTAGGGGCTCTTGCCGCTCAGGAACATGGTGATGCGAGAAGAGCACTTGACCTTTTGAGAACTGCCGGCGAATTAGCTGAGCGCAGAGGTGACAATGCGATCACACAAGAGCATGTCAGAGAGGCCCAAAAGGTGATTGAACGCGACACCATCACGGAAGCCGTGAAAACATTGCCAATGCAATCCAAGGCCGTTCTGTTCTCGGTGTTCGCTTTGGCCAATAGGGGCAAGCGTGATATTTACACTGGAGAGTGCTTCAATGTGTATGCAGAGATAGCCAAAGCTCTCTCACTCGATACATTGACCCAGAGACGCGTATCTGATCTCATATCTGAGCTTGATATGCTTGGACTCATTAATACGACAGTGATTTCCAAAGGCAGGTACGGTCGCACAAAGAAAATCAGACTTGCAGTGAGTAAAAGACAAATTGGCGCGATTCTTGATGAAGATGTACGCTTAACGAAGATAGCCAATGATCTAATGGACGAGCATGCGTTTGTTCCGTGACCATCGTTATCCGGTTGATTCTGCAATCAGGCCTTTGTAGAAAAACTTGACTTCAGGAGCCCCCGTCCTAAGATTCACGTAGGTTACAATCCCGGGAGTAGGGATAATACCTTGCTTGCGCATGAACTCCGTCTGGCCCTGAAATGTTCCCGAGTTGATGATTTGAACACCCCGGTAATTATCAACTGCATTGTGATGAGCGTGGCCAAAGTGCACAATGTCAGGAGGTGTGTCAATGACCATCCAGTCACGATGCAAAGGCGCTAGCTCCGTCCTCCCGCCATACATCGGAACTAGGTGTCGTTTTCTAAGGAATTCCTTCATGGGGATTGCAGGTCTCTTGTAGGTTGCCCCGGGCAATTGTGTCACTGCATCGTCTAGGCTGTCGCCATGGGTCAGTAGTATGTTCACGCCTTCGACTATCAACTGACTAGGATCACCCATCAACATTATCTGGGACCCAAGGTCATAGAGAGGCTTTGCGTACTCCTCCGGGATAGGAGGTTTTGGCAATGCTTGTCTGCAGGCGTCGTGATTTCCAGGGATGCATATTATCTTGACATGTTTGGGAATCTTGCGGAG
>WTCK01000235.1 GCA_013138615.1 Candidatus Thorarchaeota archaeon
TAGTACTACATACACGTTCTTTGTAGTATCATTCAAGATGTGTTTGAACCTCCTTGGCTATCAATTTAGATATGAGGGGTGGAACACTCTCCCCCACTTGATTGTATTGGCTCTTAATCGGGCCTATGAAGACAAAGTCATCTGGATATGACATCAATCGTGCGTGCTCACGCACAGTGAGCAGTCGGTCTTCGTATGGGTGAATGTAACGAGATAGGCCAATTATGGACGATGCAGATTGATTCGGGTGAAGTCGTACCCAGTTGGGCATGGATCTGCCTTTTGGACCTCTGAACTGCTTCGCACCGAAACCCCACCGTGCTTTATTGATTAGTTTCTGATTGCGTTCGGTGGCAGGACGATAAACGTGGTTTGGGACCTCATTGGATGGGCTTAGAAGAGCATTGAGTCCAAGTGGAGGGAGATTACCAATCGCGTCCATGACAGTGGGAGAATAGCTTCTTGGGAGTTTCAGTTTCATATTGCTCATGAAGAGTCTGAGGCGTTTCGATGGATTTCCGTGTTGATGCGCTCGGATTAGATTGAAGTGGATGTCATAGATTCCGATACTCTCGAACTCCCGAATCGCTATTTCTCTGCCTCCTGCCCTAAGGAGCGCGGCCACGTTCTCTATCACAAAGACATCTGGAGCCAAGTCTCCAATTAGTCGGATTGTATCTAACAGCAGCCGTGCAGTTCCTGTGCCATAGATTCGCTCAGATGCGAGTTCAATGCTCTTTGGATTCGCTAGACTGAATTCTTCACAAGGTGGTGATGCAATGATTATATCTGGGGCTCCTCCAAGAGCTTTCTCTATCTGCAATGAGTGAAGCTTGCCGATGTCGCGTTGGAGGGTTTTGGCATGAGGATTATTGAGTGCATATGTACCAAGAGGAAAAGAATCATTGTCTACTGCTAGGTGCGAGTGAGCAGATGATGGACCGAATCCGGCAGAGAAACCGCCTGCACCAGCAAAGAGATCGAGAATTTTCATCATTATCCCGCAGATAGTATTCGATGTGCTATTCATCGTGCGAAGTGAACAAGAGTCTTGCGCAGCGGAAGGAGCTTCCTCAACCTAAGTTAATGTCAAAAGAAGAGCTCAAACGCAACGATTAACTACAAGCCCTTCACAAACCTGAACTTGAGTGAGCTAGAATGGGTCAAGGAAGCGGAAAAGGCAAGACTATCCTCTTTGGTGAGCATTTTGTGGTATATGGATTACCTGCACTTGCTGCAGGTATAGCTGCCGAAACTACTGCGAAGGTTAGCAAGATAGACCAAGCGGGATGGACCCTTGAAGATCAGAGGCCAGCCATGCCCGGATACAAGGCCAAGAAGCTCGATGAACAGAAGGTTTCGATTGACAATGTCCTTCGATATTGCAATGTGGACTTGTCAGAAACGGGCATTCATATTGAGTTGGGAGGTGACTTAGTCTGCGCGTCTGGCATAGGAGCAAGTGCAGCGAGCTGTGTCGCTCTAGCTCGATCTCTGGATGATGAATTCTCGCTTGGATTGAACAATGATCAGATCAATGAGGCTGCACTCGAGGGGGAGAAGGGCTATCACGGGACACCATCTGGGATTGATAACACAGCGTCGACCTTTGGAGGACTTGTGTGGTATATCAGAAATCTCGAGGGCGGACCCCCTACATTTGAGAAACTCAAACTGAAGAAGCTGGCACATTTGGTGATTGCATCCACCGGTATCACTGCGAGTACGATAGAGGTAGTAGGGGATGTAAAAGCCAAGAAAGATGAAAACCCTGAATGGTTCGACAAAATCGCTGGAGAGTATGAGAACCTAGTTCATTCTGGTCGTGATGCATTGCTTCAACTGGATTTCTCGAAAGTGGGCAAGCTTATGAATAGAAACCACGAACTGCTGCAGGAACTCACTGTATCGTGCGAGGAACTGGATGCCCTAACGAGAGTTGCAAGAGCGAATGGAGCGCTGGGTTCTAAGATGACTGGGACGGGACGAGGAGGCAACATGATATCGCTAGCCCCAGACGAGGCCTCCAGAGATACGATTGCAAAGACCTTGGAACAAGCAGGCGCTGCCGGGGTATGGACAACATCTTTTGGACTGTAGGAGAGGCTTGTGTAATGATACTCGAGAATTACATTAAGAAACTGAGCAAGGAGAACAAGATTGAGAGGTTTGACAAGAAGATCTCAAAGAATCTTGAGATTGCAGGTGTACTCAAAGCATTGGAACCAACACCAGCTATATTCGAAGAAGTTAAGGAGTCTGAGTTTCGAGTTGCAGGGAACCTCTTCTGTACAAAGGAGCAGATTGCGGACTATTTCGGAATCAAGACGGAGGACATCATTCCAACTCTTACCAAGGCTATTGAGAACAGGAGCCCACCTGAAGCAACAGAAGATGCGCCCTGCCAAGAGGTCATCAGGGATAGTGTGAACTTAGATGATATCCCGATACTAGTTCATAATGAGGTGGATGGAGGACCATACATATCATCGGGGGTTGTTGTTGCTAGCGACCCTGAGTTTGGACAGAACCTTGACTTCCATCGAGCCATGCAGATTGGCAAGGACCGAATGGTCACTAGAGTTGTTAGAGGACGTGACTTTCATAGGTTCTTGGAACGGAATGGCGAAGTGGACGTTGTATACTGCATAGGCAATACGCCGGAGATTTTGATAGCTGCTGCGACATCTGTGGAAACGGGTGTAGACGAACTTGAGATAGCCAACGCACTCAGACCAATCAGGGTGACCAAAGCAAAGACTGTTGACCTGATGATACCTGCAGATTCAGAATTTGTGCTGGAAGGAAGAGTGTTCTTGGAAGAGAAAGCCGATGAAGGTCCTTTCATTGACCTGACTGAAACAGTCGATGTGATTC
>WTCK01000253.1 GCA_013138615.1 Candidatus Thorarchaeota archaeon
AGGTCGAAGCGTTCCATCCTGCAAGCATAGCCATCATCCACCAGAATGCACGACCTTTCTGTTCGCAGCTTGTGTAGGTTGTATGTCCAGCTTCATTCCCATTGAAGTCCTCATGTTCCAGAGGAATTTGGTAAGTGCTCTCACCCACCGTGTGCTCGTAGGTGTTCTGCACACCGTTGCTCCAGCAGTCCAAATCAGCGAAGTCAAAGAGGACCTTGTTGTTATCAATGCAGTATTGACGAATTTGCTCGTTTCTCAACCAGCGATTGTAGCCACTGCCTCCACTGGACTGAGCATTGCAGGTCATGTAGACAAAAGTTATGCCGGGATTAGCCGCTTCAAGTGCAGCCATGGCATCCAGATACTCTTGGGTCTGGGGTTCTGTGTAGTCGTAGAGTTGACAACACCAAGACCACAGGGATACTGTCAGTGTGGGGTTGTCATCCAGTGTAGATTGTGTAATCGCGATTGCGCTTGTCCCCTGCCAGTATAGTTCTGGCGTTATGTAAACCTCGTTTTGGTTTCCATCCAACATGCACAGCGCATCCTCATCAGTAGGAAGCGTCCTATCCCCACGGGAGTACGCAAAGGTCGAGTCGTCGGATTCGATTCGTTCCAATCCAGTTGTAATCTGTCCACCATGACTTGTGTGAGCGTAGTGAACTCTAACGTCATCCTGTGCATCATCAATCCATGCACCAGGTATTGCACCAAGGCCAATGCAGGTATGATCGATAACCAATCCTCCAGGCCATTGAGCCATTGCAGTCGTTTTCAGGGAACTCAATTGCTGCCCATCTGATAAGATGGGAACAGCGGCAAGAAGCATCAACAATAGGCAAGTAGACATGTAAGCGGCGCGCGACGTAGCTTTTAACTTCATGTGCAGGCTCTCAAATGCAAAGCGAACATAAATGACTCTTTCTCTGATTATCTGCAGCCAAGCAAAGGATAGCATTGCAGAATGGTCGAAATCCATCAAGTCGAGGTTCTGTCCACATCATTGACTGGGACAGAGTCCTACCTCCTCCTTTTTCGGGAGAATCTGCTGGACCCACAAGAGTAAAACCGTAGTTGTATCATTATAGTCAATCCGATATCCTCTCTGTTCTGTAGTTTGAGAGAAAGGTGACTAATCATGCATGAATCGAAACGATGGCAGCTGATTTTCGCTACAAGTGTCGCGGTGGGATTATTCATGGTTGTTCTGCTCATCCTAACTATCCCTGACCAAGCGCTAGGAAACGGCTTGCGCATTCTCTCAATCTTCCTAGGCATGCTTGCAGGTTTTTCACTGGGAGAGTATTTCAAAATAAAAAACAACAAGAAGATCGGAGAAGAACTTCTTACAGACATAACCGAGGAGGTTCGTATCAATGAAGCCCTACTTGAAAATGAAATGCAACTCAGGAAGGGGTTCTGGATTCTTGGAATTAGATCTGGATTGGTTCGTTACCTACCCCGAGAAGAAAGAAGGATGCTCTGGGAGATCTACAGCAACATCACACACTACAATGACGAGATTCAGACGATTCACTATGCGCGCCTAGGTCAGACTTCCTTCAAGCCAACTCCAGAGCTTGTGCAGGAGATTAGTCGCCTTCGCGACCTCATTGGAGCACTAATCCGTGATTTTCTCCAATATAAGGGACTGAGCCAGGCCTGAGCCTGCAATCCAAAGAAAAAAGGGGGGAGAAGCCCCATGAGCTTCTCCTAAACTGATTTCCTAATGCGGTTCGTTCTCACGCAGACTGCACCTATCGCAACAACCCCTATCGCGGCTACAGCCCACGAGGCGTTCATGAGATCGTTGATCAGGTTCGATACATCGCCGGGACGCTGCGCGGGGTATGCAACAAATACTGGATCATGGGTTATGGAGCTTCCATCCCAATTGGCATAGCAGGAGCTGTAGTAGTAGGTCTCCATCATCCAGCTGCTGGTATCGTATGAGAGTTCGGAGGCCGGAACGCCCTCAGCGTATTGTGCAGTATAGAAGTACATCGGCATCACTGCGGTGCCAACGTCATAGGTTGCACCATCGTAGCCCCAGACATAGGTACCGCCGAATTCAACTGTGGTCCGAACTTCTTCTTCTTCCTCGAAGTAAAGCATTCCATCAGGTGCGTCATCGGCTTCAAGCAGACCGGGGGCAACCTCGGCGCCTTGTTCGTTCTCAGCGGTCACGGCATAGCTGGAGAATGAACTCCAGTAGTTGAGAGCTAGACTAAGGCCTTCAGCTTCAGGTAGTATCTCTCCTGACACAGGGTCAGTGAAGTCGCCAATGTGCTGGTCTATCTTCAACACGGCTGCATCGTCAGTCACCTCAAATCGATATACCATCTCGAATCGATCAACTGCTACAGGAACTACATCAGGCTCCACGAAGTCCTCTCTAGGCTCACTCTCACAATACCACACAATGTTGCTTGGCATTGCAGACCAGAGATCACCCTCAATGTCTACTACTTCTGCACTCCATTCAATCTGATTATCCGCATTGACGTAGGGCAGTACAATATCGCCAACATCTCCCTGATTAGCGTAGAACTCGTAGACAAGCTCAGAGGCGGTTTCATTCATTCCATAGTATACCCAGTCGGTTTCGCCATCACCGTCGAAATCATACTCGTATTCACTGTATACGATGTCCATTATGCCATCGCCATCTGTGTCGTTGAAGACACTCAGGCCAGCGAAGTAGTGCTCCATCCATCTGACTGCATCCTCAACGATGAACATTTCACTGACATCATACCCGTACCAAGTGTAGTCCCATGAGTAATCGTACTCGTAGGACTCGTTCATGTACGAGGCCCAGTAGTACTCCTCTGCCAATTTCGGGATTATATCATTGGGGTCAACTGGTACCATCCCCTCGGTGAACCACGAGTAGTCCCCCGCGTAATACGAACTGCCCTCATCTTCGGAGAAGTAGAAGGATGCGTAGATGAATACTTCATCTCCGGTCATTGCTTCCGATTCTGGCGCCCAGAATATATACCAAAGGGAGTCTGTTTCTTTTATTGGTTCTTCTGGAGGATCATCCGGAAGAATGTCAGGCACTTGCCATTCAGGAGCAGATACATATGTAGTTTCATCCGGTAGTCCCTGATTCGCTAACC
>WTCK01000295.1 GCA_013138615.1 Candidatus Thorarchaeota archaeon
TTTCTTATTGAATATCAGGGCATGAGCTCTGCTAGTTTGGTCAGCCATCAAGAAATCGATATTGGGGATTTGTTGGATCGCGTGAAGCGTAGTCAATCTAGCTCCGAACTTCTAGATTGTATCAGCGACTGTCTGAAGGCAGTCGACAGCGTTTCAGGCGCCATGCCAGAAGAGCACCTTGGTGTATTATCTGGGCCTTTAGCAACATGCGTTTCACAGATGTTGGAGTGGCCGACCAAAGAAAGGCTTGAGGAATACGCCCTCATTCTTCCGAAGCAGCTAAAGGATTCAGATGTTGAAAAATGTGCTAAGACTCTTCAAGAAACATTTCGAGTTCTTAGAAATGCGGGCGCTGTTCTCTCTCACGTCGATGAAGAAATCGAATCTCAGATGCAGAACATAGTTTCGGAAAAGAAATCACAAACATCGACAAAAATCACCAGACTCAATCAACGAATAGACGTTCTTCGGAAAGAGGTTGCGAATCTGGAGTCGCGGATTGAGCAATTGGCAGCGAGAGATTCTTCAACAAAGAAACGATCCTCAAAAAGGAAGGAGATTGAAACGACGTTAAAGGGCCGGAAAAAGGCCCTGAAGAGAGATATTGCCAGACGTGAAGAGATTCTAATCCAGAACCAGGAAACCTTCAGGAATCTGCTTAAACAGCAAAAGGAATTGCATTCACGAATTGATAGCGCACGAAGCAAAATTGAGAATCAGGGTCGATTGTTGCACGAAACCTTTCTTGTTGCTTGCAGTGGTGTTGGGCCGGATAAGGATGGCGTCACCCTGATGATTCCTTTCATAATCGTTGGTTTCTCTAAGAAAGGTCTTCTACGTGTCGTGGTATACCCTCCATCTTACTTGCTCTCCACTGACCAACAAGTCGGTAGGCGTCGTGACTATGTTCATCCTCTTGCTGCTGATTCCGGGCTCAGCACGATTACGGACGAACTTACACGCCGCGCAAACAGTGATGTTGGGTTCAGAAATTTCCTGCGGACCTCCTCGAAAAAGAACAACCTTCTCACGATTGGAATCACTCGTTCCTTGATCAGGGAGGGTGGTAAATCTCTGCAATCCGATGGCCTAGCGAAAGCCAATCTGCTTGATGAAATCAGCAGCATCATTTCTGGATTCCCTGAAAGCAAGAAGAAGCCATTGAAACTCAGCAGGATATCCCCTCTTCTTTCAGGTACTGATGCAACCTGTTTTGTTAGATTTCACGTACATGATGATTCAGGCAAACCAATTGAGGGGGCTCTTCTAGAGCTTGGCGCATTTCTGCTTCAGTCAGATGCTGGCGGAGTAATTAAGGCATCACTGCCCAAGAGCCGCTACGAAGGAGTAATTCGAGCAAACGACTACCACGACAGGCAAATCGAGTTCACTCTAAGCTCAACGAGTAACTTGGTTATACCCGTGACCCTAGATCCATTCTCAGACGAGGAGCGTCTTACAGTCAGACTTGACAAACTAATGGAACGGGCACGACACATTGATGAAATCAGAGATCGGCTGCGGGATGCATTCCAGAAACAAGGAGGTACATTGCTCAGCATACCCGCCTACAGAAGTGCATTTGAAGAGCTTCTGACCGAGCTCGGCTATGAGCCCGAGTCATGGATTGCTGAGGCGACGACGAAGAAGGGAATGGTCAAACGTTTGCTAAAACGGGATGATCGGCTTGAGGGTCTGAAGCGAGACATCCTTCGATTAGCGCGGGAATCCAAAGACTCCGGGGGCATAATGATGTTTTCCGAATTCTTGGTTAGGCTGGATTCCCTTGGATGGGCCACCAAGTCGAAAGAGATTGAAAATATCGTTACGTCCATGACCAATGAAGGGCTCATCCAAGGCATGACAAGACTTGAGAATGGCACACGCCTGGTGAAATTCATACCTGTCGAACTAACTAGGGACCCCACACAAGTGCTAGGGCTCGCCGCAAAGAAAGATGGCCGCTTGACAATCGAAGATGTTGTCGTTGGTCTGGGGTGGACTGAGGATCGTGTAACTAACGCACTGGACCTTCTTGCTGAGAATGGAGTGGCAAAAGTGCAAAAGAGCTATTCTGAGGGTACGATATACTGGTTCCCAGGTTTTCGAGGGCGTCGGAAGAAATAAGACGAAAACCGTTTGGATAGGACTCAGGCAGAAGCTGGGAGCGCAGAGGAGTTCGTAACGATGAATCGATTATCACACATGGTTTTCGCGATAGCATTGTTCGTGGGTCTTTACACATTGGTCTATGTCTTCAGTGTATGGCAAGTCGACGCTAGCCTGCTATCTGACCTACTATTCTACTATATTGCAGGGGGTCTTGCGACCAGCATGATTTCCGTTCCGATTCTGTACTACAAAGCCCCCCATAGGGATATGGCCGCCCGTACCACTGGGAACAGAAGCTCGGTCAGTGCCCTCGCATTCGTTACCTTCTGCATTGGCTCACTGGCCGGTGCTCTCATCTATCAATGGATTACTCAAGTACCGATTGTTGGAAATCTTTCGATATTCATTGGCGCCCTAATTTTGGTGACTGGAGCTGTTTTACCCGATTGGGACATAACGCTTCTTGGCATCTCTCGTCACAGGAATATCATTTTTCATTCAGCTGTGCTACCATCCATTCTTGTTTTGACGACTGTGGTCAATGTCGCTATGAGAATCGTTTCATCAGTAACATTCAGTGTGGGTGCAAGCATCGAGTATTATATCGCAAGTCTATTCCTCATTGGTTATGCCAGTCACTTGTACCTTGACATCTTCCCCAGTGACGCAAGTCCTTTGGAAATAATCTGGCGGGCATCAAATCCACATGACAATGCACCAACAGGCATCAAACCACTTGGCCCGATCAAGATTACCAAGAAGAACGCCCGGGGTTGGCTTGTTGGAAATGCAACTATCCTACTGATCGTTGCAATCGCCCTCATGGCTCTCTACTTCTACAATTTGCCGGTGCCAAACCCCTAGATTCCTATCAGCTTGATCACATCTTCAGGATTATGCCCACTATTACCATCAGGATAATTCCTACGATACAGAGAACAGCACAACCCCTAGCGCGCTCAAGTCTTTCTTCAGCAGTTAGGAATGGTTCATTATGAGGGGGTATTGGCCCCACAATATGTCCAGCTTTCGTCATACTCCCAATCGCCCTACGATAAGCTCATGGTCTTGTTCAGGGAAAAAGGGGAGTCATTTCAATAAAAACATGCACATGAGCGATTCTGAGGCGGTGGGCATTAATCCCAATCATCATCGATGTCGAGGGATTTTTTTGCAGCATCTTCCTCTTCGGCATCGTCATCATCCTCAAAGAGAAAGGTCTGAGGATCAACTTCGTCATCGTCGAAGCGGGTTGCAGACACTTCCTTATTCTTAGCTTTTTTCAATGCTTCAGGGGCCATGCAGAGGATGTCTTGTGGATCAAAGTACTCACACTCCGGGCAGCATTCACCTTTGTGTTCACAGGTAAGAAAAGCCCCGCATAATTTGCAACACTTCAGTTCAGACAAGTTACCACCAGATGCGAAATTCCAACTAGAAATCCGCAGTCATGCCTTATAATCTTCACTTTGCTGTCCTCTTTTCGCTTGACTTCTTCTCACACAGTGTTCTTCCAGTTAATGTTAAATTGCTCCTGCTAACAACCTCTATGGAGATGTTCTGGTTGGATGAGCTAGAGTTCGAAATCCGAAAAGTCGTCTTGGATAACGCTGTGAAGTACGAAGGGAAACCGAATGTGAAGTCCGTGATGGGCGCTCTCCTCGGTTCTCAGGCCGACTTAAGGCAACGCGCAAAAGAAGTCAAAGAGATTGTGTCCAAGGTAGTGAAGGACGTTGAGAAGATGACTCTTGAGGCACAGCGTTCTGAGCTTAGTGATATCGCCCCTGAACTGCTTGAACCAGAGGCTAAGGTGGAGTCAGAATCGAAAGAACTCCCAGAGCTCCCGAATGTAGACACTTGGCAAAAAGTAGTCATGCGCCTTGCACCATTTCCATCAGGTCCCCTTCACATTGGTAATGCTAGAATGGTTGTGCTGAATGACTACTATGTGAAGAGGTATGAGGGCGAACTTATCCTCGTCTTTGATGATACGATTGGCTCGGTTGAGAAACAGGTCGAAACTGAAGCATTTGATATGATTCCTGAGGGTCTAGAATATCTTGG